>NZ_SUTK01000053.1 GCF_015062905.1 Methanobrevibacter thaueri | reverse complement strand
TTTGTTGTAATTTCTCAATAATTATAAAAGATATCAGTAACATATTTAATACTATTAAACAAAAGGAGGAAAAAATTTTGAATAGAAAAATATTTCTGATGACTGCACTAATATTTCTGATGATAGGCATTAGTGCAGTTAGTGCAGAAGATATTAATCAAACCGACGACAGTTTGGAAATAACCGATTCTGATGCAATTTCTGTAGACGAATCCACTGTAAAATCTTTTACAAATTTATCCCAAGCTGTTGACAAGAGTGAAGTAGACTTAAACATAGAATCGGATTATAAATTCGACAGTTCTACTGATAAAAACTTTACAAATGGAATAAAGATAAATATTAACCCTCAAGGCACATACACAATCTACGGTAACAACCATGTTATTGATGCAGACAACAAAGCCGGCGTATTTAAGTTCTATAATGGTAAAGTAATTATGAATAACCTAAAAATAACCAATACAAATATGTCTTCAATCATATTAGTTAACTGTGAGCTGCATACCAATAACGTAACCTTTGAAAACTGCCATGATGCCAGTGAAGGAGCAGCAATATATGCTGAAAACGGTGGATATTTCAGCAGTCATGACAAATTCATAAATAACTATGCAGACAACGGCGCTTCAATTTTTTCAAAAGTAGTTGGAAAAAGCAGCAGTGTCATTAACATAGACAATTCCACATTCATCAGCAATAAACCCGTGAATTGGGGTTTGATTTATGGTTATGATTCCCTAATAACCATCAATAATACCGTTTTTGCCAACATGACTTCAAGATATGCCACAGCAATCTACGGTGAGGGAATCAGGCTTACGGTTTTGAATTCCAAATTCGTTAATTTATCTGCAAATGCCACTGCAGGAGCTATTGGAGGAAAACAAATGCCTTCATTAACCATAGATGGATGCAGCTTTATCAATGTTACATCCGTCAAAAATGCTGGAGCAATTTATGCAGATATTAATGGAAACAGATTCAATACAAAATATACCGCAACCCTATCAAATTCATTATTTGAAAATTGTTCTTCAAACTTTGGAGGAGCATACCTTCAGTTAGGTGGAAAATTAAATATTGTAAAAAGCAATTTCACAAATAATGCTGCCGAATATATTGGAGGAGCAGTATATACATCAAACGCAACAGTTTTGATTGGAAGCAGCAAATTCAATAAGAACACAGCTCGTCAGTTGTATGGCGGAGCGGTTTACATTGATGACTCCAACAGCATAATAAACTCATGTGAATTTGTTGAAAACATTGCAGGAACATACGGCGGTGCAGTCTATTTGCACGACAGCAAATACGAAATAAAAAATTCTTACTTCTCAAAAAATAGTGATGATGCAATCATTAGTTTCTTTGACAGAAAAGGATCATCCTTAACCAATAATGATTTGAATGGTGCAAAAATATCAATGAATCAAGTAAGTTATAACACAATTGTGCACTATGAAGGAAAACAAATCACTTTAAATCCATATGTCATTACAAATGCAACTGCAGACAGTGCAAGATTTGACTTGCGTGATTACAAAGTAAACGGAGTTAGTTTAGCAGGCGTTGTCAAAGACCAAGGAAACAATGGAGCATGCTGGGCATTTGGTGCAACAGGCGCACTTGAATCAGCATTCCTAAAAGCAACCGGAATATTGCTTGATATATCTGAAAACAACATCCAGGGTGCAGCAACCCGTTACAGTGAATTTGGGGACGCCACTATAAAAGAAGGAGGATTCTCCACTTCAGGAATGGGTCTTTTCTTAGCCTGGCTATCAGTTCTCAATACAACCTATGACAGCTATGATGAACTGGGCAAGGTCAGCATAGCATCATTTGCTATGAAGGAATCATATCACATTCAAGATGCAGTCCTAATACCTCCTCGCAGAAGCGTGGACAACACCAAAATGCTGAAGGAAACTTTAGTGAACTATGGTGGTGTGACAGTTCACATTTTGGGCGCATCAGCAAATAACGGTTATTATAACCCAACTACTCATGCACAATATTGTGATGACAAAGAAATAGGTGGAAATCACTTTGTAACATTGGTCGGATGGGATGACAATTATTCAAAAGATAACTTTAATAAGACTCCACCTGGCAATGGTGCATGGATTTGTAAAAACAGTTGGGGAACCGATTGGGGCGAAAACGGATTTTTCTACGTATCATACTACGACACCACCATTGCAATGGGTCCGGAGTCTGTCGGATACATCATAAGCAACACTGAAAACTATACAGGATCATACCAATACGACATGCAATTTGACGGATTTTTCATAGACGGGGGCAAAACTGTTACTTTTATCAATTCATATAATGCAATTGACAATGAATTAATAAGTGCCGTTGGAACCTACTTTAATAATGCAGGTGAGCAATATACAATAAAAGTATTAGTGGATGACGCTGAAGTCTACATACAAAGCGGAACCTCAACTCACCGTGGATTCGAAACAGTCAAATTAAACAAAAAGATTGCAGTCAATGCGGGTCATAAATTTTCAGTCCAAATACAATCAAAAGGAATACCTTTATCTGAGGATAGCAGAGTCCACTTTGAACTTGGAAAATCAATAGTATACTACTCCAGGGGCAGTGAAGACTTAGGAAAATCCAATAAAGCCGCATGTATTAAAGTATACACTATTGCAAATCCTTATCCTGAAAAAGACAAATCACAATACTATAATAAAAATAGCAACATTACCATCGCTTCCGATGCAAACGGAAAAACCCTAACTATTGCAGATGCAAACGGTAAAACACTGGGAAGTGCAATCGTTAAAGATGGCTTTGCAAACTTTGACTTGAATTTAATGCCTGGAAACTATTCCATCATCACTCCATATGATTATGGAGATGTTGCAGAATCATTTGAAGTGAAAAATACTATTATTGTTGTTAAAACTGCCAAAGTAGGATATAATACAAATTTGTTAATGGATGCTACATTTTACGATGCTGATGGCGTTGAACTATTTGACAGGGACATAAGCATAAGTCTTGATGGTAAAACTGTAACCTTCAATATTGACAATAATGAAGGAATACTCAACATGATATTACACGATTTATCAATTGGAAAACATACTCTGGTTTTATTCAATCCTGAAACACTGGAGGAAAGTACCACAATAATTACTGTCGTTTCAAGATTCAGCGGAAATTCAAATGTCAACATGTTCTATGCTGACGGATCCAGTTTCAAGGTTCGCATATACGGCAATGATGGAAACCCTGTTGGAGCAAACCAAGTCGTGACCATAAAGTTAAACAAGGACACCTATAAAGTAAAAACAAACAGCCAAGGTTATGCGATTTTAAAAATATCTGACAAAGTTAAACCTGGAACATACAGATTAACTGCAACTTATGCTGGTCAAACCATCAAAAACACAGTCAAAGTGAAACAGGTCCTAAAGCTCGCTAAGGTAAAGGTTAAAAAATCCGCCAAGAAACTGGTTATAAAAGCCACATTGAAAGGAAAGAAACCTATCAAAGGCAAAAAGTTAACCTTCAAATTCAACGGCAAAACATACAAGGCAAAAACCAACAAAAAGGGCATTGCAAAAATAACCATCAAAAAATCAGCGCTCAAAAAACTCAAGGCGGGCAAAAAGGTAAAATACCAAGTTACCTACCTTAAAGATACTGTAAAAAGAAGTGTAAAAGTTAAAAAATAATTTAACTTTCATTTTTTTATTTTTTTCATTAAAGAATTGACATTAACTCTTTTATCCTATATTGTTGATAGGAATCTTTATAGTTATTGTATTCATGGTTTTAAAAGATTACAGTATTAATAATGATGACTGTCCAAACTCCTATCTATTCCTCGAAAATGATGAAGTCCGCATAAGCGAGAAAGGATGCATGGAATGCGGTCACTGCTATGCGATATGTCCACAGGGCGCAATTACCATGACCAACTACGATTCAATTGATGAGAAAGTTGTTCTGATGAGCGAAATCGATCCGGAGACACTGCTCAATGCAATGAAAAGCAGACGTACAATCAGACAATTCAAGCCTGACCCCGTCGAGGATGAAAAGATAGAGAAAATCCTGGAAGCGGGACGCTATTCACCTACCGGAGCAAACAGGCAGATGGTGTCATATACAATACTCGGATCCAAGCAAAGGGAAGCGGAGGAAATATGCTTAAGTCTGTTTAGAAAAGGCAAAAAATTAGGTTCCACCTTTGCAAGCTATCTGAAGAGAATAGAGATAGATGACGATTTCTTTTTCAAAGGGGCACCCTTGGTAATAGTTGTCGCAAGCAAAAGTACTGTTGACGGAAGCCTTGCAAGCTCATACATGGAAATCATGGCCGAAAGCATGGGGCTGGGAGTCCTATACAGCGGATTCTTTGTGATGTGCAGCAAGATGAGCAGAAAGCTTAAAAAGCTGCTTGAGCTGAAAAAGGGATATGATGTGGTAACCTGTATGGTAATCGGATATCCTGACGTGAAATACCAAAGGATTGCACCCCGCAAGGATTTGAAAGTGAAAAAGCTTTAAAAAAATACAATGTTAATGCCCATTATCAAATACAACTTACATAATAGACAAAACAACAAGCAACTGTTGAATCACGATTAAGATTATCGATCCTTTCAAAAAGTTCGCCATACTCATTAATGCTTTGAATCACTTTTCAGTCTTGGAACTTTCTTTAATTTTGCCCAAATTTGTTTTCAGCACCTTATAGATGTTTTCAGCACCTACAATCTCCTCATCGGAAACATCCCAATCTGAAGGGTATAAGATAAATGGTTCGGATTGGCTTCCTCCAACACCACCATGGCTTCCAACCAACTCTTCAAAGGCACAAACCTCATCTTTTTCAGCATCATAAAAGCTGTTGACTAAAATGTCAGGAGTGTATTTAAATGAACTGTTCCTTTTTAAATGTTGAACAACATTGTCGCCAAAACCTTCAAGAGGATTTTCCCCTTCAATTTCATCAGTTTCCAGATAGTATATTCCGTTTTTACCTATTACCATATCTCCATTTTGAGAAGATCTGACAAGAATAAATCCTACGTATTCATTGCTGACGATTTCATGAATGAACTCCGGAAACATTTTGTTGATTTCCTCATAGGTCAGCCTATGACTCCATAAATAGTTAAATTCAATCAAATATATCTATTTTCATCATAATATTTAACATGTCTGTGCAAGAAGCCTTATGCTTCTTGAATACAAATATGTTTAAAAAATATTTAAAATTCTAAATAATGTTTATATGCACCATCGTGTTTAAATTTTTTATAGCTTTTTGTATAATTATTTAATATTCACCAAATTATTACTACATATCGATATGATTATAAGTATATAATGTGTTCATCCTAAAGAATTAGAAAATAAATTTTAAGAATATTCAAATTCACTTAATTAAATATATTTTAGTATAAAAAACTGTTAGGTTCCTTAAAATCATGTTAAAATAGAAAAATATATAACGATATTGTTAAATCTATAGGATTTTTTATGTTGAACGAATTTAGAACATTTACAAAAAGAAATATGCATCTTTATATACCTTAAGAATATAACTTTATATGTTAAAATTTAGCATTTGTTAAATTTTTATTTAAAATTAATGGATAATATCTAGAAAAAAATATATTATTCATTGTTATGGGAGTAAAATAAAATGAAAATCAAAAAGAGTTTTTTAATATTCACAATGGTTCTCATTTCTTTATTCACTATCGGAGCAGTAAGCGCTGCAGATGATGCAAATATCACCGATGATGCAGATAATTTGGCAACCATTGAAAGTGATGTCGATGTTGATGAAATTATTACAGCAAATGGTGATGAGAATGTTTTAAATGATGGAGATGGTAGCTCCGGCTGTTCAACTGATGATCAAGGTGGTCAAGGAAGCCAAGGTGGTCAAGGTGGTCAAGGCACTCAAATGCCAAGTTTCGGTAACGGAACCTTTGGAAACGGTACCTGGGGAGGTAATGGATCTACTTTCAACTTTGACTTTGGTAATATGAGTTTTGGTGACCTAGGCGGACTCTTTGGAGGTTCCTCAGACACCATCAAATGTAATAACTTAAATTTATACTACAATAAAATAACCACATATAAAGTTAAACTCACAGATTCCAAAGGCAATCCTTTATCCGGTAAAGTTATTTCATTTGCAATCAACAATAAGATTGTTGGCGCCACAACTGATGGCAATGGTGT
This sequence comes from Methanobrevibacter thaueri, assembly GCF_015062905.1. GTDB lineage: Archaea > Methanobacteriota > Methanobacteria > Methanobacteriales > Methanobacteriaceae > Methanocatella > Methanocatella thaueri_A. Next base: position 3,854 of record NZ_SUTK01000053.1, on the reverse strand, counting down.
TGCAAAACTGAAAGTCAAACTTAAACCTGGAAGTTATGTGGTCACAGCCCAATATGGTGAGACTACTGTCTTGAATACAATAAAAATCAAAAACAATATTCTCACCAAAGACATGACTAAAAAATACAATAAAAAAGGTAAATTCAAAATTAAAGTAGTGACTGCAAAAGGTAAACCTCTTAAAAAGGTAGTTTTAAAAATTAAATTCAACAAAAAAACATATAAGCTTAAAACCAACAAAAAAGGAAAAGCTGTATTTAAATTACCTAAAAACTTGGAAAAAGGCAAATATAAAATCAAAATTATTTGCAATGGTTTATCCAAAAAGAACACTATTACCGTTAAATAGATTTAACGGTTAACCTTTTTTTCTTTTTTTCTTATTATCTCTTTTTTTAATGTTATTTCATCTCTCTCAAAATAATTGTTTCCATTAGAAAAATTTATTATCATTTATTCTGCAAAGTTTAATGAATTTAATCAAAGTAGCTGGAGACATATCCAATTTCCTTTCCCATTGATGTATTCTCCTTGTACAGCATGCACAAATATCCTTTTCATACTAGTTATATACACATCTAGATTAAAATGGTCAAATAGTAGTATTTGTACTTACTTTTTAGTGAAATTTGTTTCACAGATATGAAAAAAACTACCTTGACTTTAGAAGTCAAGATAGTTCAATAGATAATCTTTCCTAAAATCTAAAATAAGATCAGTTAGTCCATATTAATTACATATTCGATATTATTAAATCCTAATACTTCACTAACCTTGAGATTATCTTGCGAAAAGGATTTTTCAATATCTTTCATTACTTCCCTTTTTCCTTCATCCTTCAAATTGATAGTTATTTTATCATCATAGTCAATCAATAATACTTCCACATGCACTTTTTGATTGTTTGAATCAAAAATGGTGTTTATTATCTTATCCAATGTTTCAATAGATAACTTATCCACATCCAAACTCTCTAAATGATTGAACATTTCAGATTTCTCATCATCATTTTTGCTTTCCAAAGTGTAATTTCTAGTTTTTTCAATTAATCCTTTTCTAATGAAAAACAATCCTGAGTATTCGCTCTGGTTTCTTTCAACTATTCTTACATAAATGGCAACAGCAACTAATGATAGAATAAACCCTAACGGGAAAGATAGCCAGACACTGGTGATGCCAATGTAGGGAAACAATAGGTATGTGAACATTAACGGTCCTAAAAATTCTGAAATGATCGTAATGATTCCTGATTCCACAGTTCTTTCAATTCCTTCATAATAAAACAACAGCATAGTTGAAAATGCCATAGGTATGAATGCCAAGGAGTATATCCGGATTGCATTTTCCACTAATGCATCGTTAGGTACTTGGTGAAGTTTGAAAAACATTAATAATCCATCAGGATATACCAACAGGAATACAGTAAATGCCACCGCACAGACTAATGTTATTATAACAGAATTTCGCACAATATGATTCAGGTTATAAAAATCATTTTGCGCATAATAAATAGGAACAATGGAAGATAATGTTTCGGCAAATCCCATGATTAAAATACTAATTATCAACAATGCACTCACACATACATTGAATATGTCCAAACCTAGCTCTCCTAAAACTCCACTGACAATCAAATTCATGAAATAGATCAATAATACATTAAAAAAGCCCATACTTGCGCCTGGAAGACCTATTTTAATTATTTCAATTGTTGAGATTACCCAAGACATGAATTTCAATTTGGATAAAACAAATTTGAAAGTTCTTTTTGAATCAAAATGATATTTTAAAATGCACAATGCCCCAACTACGTAACCTATCAACATTGCAAGTGATGCACCTTCAATTCCCATATGAAAAACACCAAGGAAGAGATAATCTAGAATTATATTGATAATGTTTACAACAATAATTACCCCTGAAGCAAAATTAGGTTGTCCGTCAACACGAATAAACTGACATAATACTCCTAAGATAGTCGCAATTGGGAAACAAATAAATAAATATACACTATATGCGTCTACATAATGTAGAGCTCCTGCAGTCGGATGCAATAGATTAATTAAAGCATCTTTAAATAAAAAGCATGCCACTAAAATCAAAGCGGATAAAACTATTGTTGAAAGCATTGAAGTTGTGAAATAATGATTGCTTCCATCTTCATCAAATTCCGCCTTTTTATTTAAAGCTAAAATTTGGCCTCCCAATCCAAATAACCATTCAAATATTGTGATTAACATTACCAAAGGTTCCAAGACCTGTAAAGCCGCTTGCGCATTGTGTCCAAGGAATGTTGATACAAAACTTGCATCAACAACTGAAGCTATGTTTAAAGCCATTGCTATAAGTAATGACGGCAGCAACAATTCCCTGAATTTATGAGAAATAATTTCATTTGACATATTATTCACCTTTATTCAAAATACCCGAATTTATTTAAATAATCAAATAATCGTTTAAGATAGTTTATATCCGGTTTAGGCCAATCAAATCCTAACGATTGAAGAATATCAACAGTCTGTTCAATTTCCACATTTTCCTCGAAATCGTCTTCTTCATCAAAGTCATCAATTGAAAAATCGGCAGTGATAATTCCTTGTATATTCTCATTGATGTTATGTTCGTAAATTTCTTTAAATTTTTCGAAAGCAACTTCAGCAATTCCATAACCGTATGCATTTAATGCATCGACAATATCCCTATGGGAAATATAATGATTATTCATACAATGGAATACTCTGGATTTATCTGGAGTCTTACACAATGCAAGTATTCCTTTTGCAACATAATCGATTTGACTCATGTCAACCTTTTCATTAGCCATTGCAGGATTCATCGCACCAAGTTTTTTAATTGCCTTTATGTTATTTAAAAATGCATTTGTATCATAGTTTTTCTGGAACATACCGTCTGAGTAACGGCTCATTAGGTTTCCTACCCTAATAATTTTTACTGAAAGTCCTTTAGTCGCCGCCTGTAGAACTGCTCTTTCAGCTAAAAATTTACTGCATACATATTTATTTTCCAAATCCTGTTCATAATATAATGTTCTTTCATTATATTGCTGATTTGGATATGCAGCTTCATTCAAAGAGTATGATGAAAGAACGCTGACTGTTGAAATCTGCACATATTTTATGTTATTCCTTGTTTGGGCAAAGTTAAGTCCATTGATTACACCATCGACATTTACCCGGAATATATAATCATCAGCAGTATAGTGTTTTACAATTGCCGCTGAATTTATTATTGTATCAATAGGCTCATCCTCAAGCTTTTTAAAGTCATCAATTTCAGTTATGTCCCCTTCTACTATGATGATACGTGACCCAATCAGTCCAGTTAAATCTTCATCGAAGTAATAATTCATCACATCAATTAATCTTTCTTCACAGGAATCAAATTTGCCTTTCCTTAACATACAATAGATTTTTCCTTCCTCATTTTTGATGAATTCATATAGGATATGGATTCCTAAAAATCCTGTAACCCCTGTCAATAGGACATTGCCCAATTCCAGGTTTTCACCATCAAAGAAGTTTTCCAAGGTATTTTCTTCGAGAAGTTTATTGATTTCACTGTAATCGTAGTTTTTGATGAAATCATCTTCTATATTCAACTCCTCTTCGGAACCACTTTCACCAGACAATAATTTCGCTAGTGCTTTAGGAGTTTTCTTCCTGAATATATCATCATATCTTACAGTATATCCTTGTTTAAGCAGTTCAATAATTAATTTTGATGCAATAAGTGATGTTCCTCCAATTTCAAAGAAATTATCCTCTGCACCAACAGTTTCTAAATTCAATATGGATGAAAAAATAGCACAAATTTCATGTTCAAGTCTTGTTTTT
>NZ_SUTK01000052.1 GCF_015062905.1 Methanobrevibacter thaueri | reverse complement strand
TATTAATATTTAGTAATTTATTTGTTCATATATAATTTTAAATATTTTGTTTTACATAATTTTAGTATAGTTAAATTTTTTTAGGAGAATAAATATGAATTTCTTTAAATTATCCTCCGCTCAGAAAATGCTTTTATTTTCAGAGATAAATAATCCTCATAATGATTCATTTTATCTTAAATTTAGAAAAGATTATGATTTGGAGGATTGGGGGTATGTTAAAAAAGCAATTAAAATAATATCTGCCCAATATTTGAATTTACAAATTAAAAATGATGATACCGGTAATTTCAAGCAGTATTATATAGATATTGATGTAAATATTGATTCATTTGATGTTTCAAATGAAAATCTAAATGATTTTATAAAAGATTATCTTGATAAACCTTTTGATGATGTATTTGACTCTCCGTTATATAAATGGGCAGTTTTAAAAACAGAATCTTCCGCTGTTTTGATAGGTGTTGTCCAGCATATTTTGCTTGATGGGACTTCTTTATTTTCAATTATTCCTCATGAAATGGATAAGTGCATCGAATCTATTAAAAACAATAGTGAATATGTCCCAATTGATTATTCCTATGAAACTTATGTTGATGAAGAATTAAAATATTTAAAATCTGATGAAGCAAAAAGTGATAAAAAATACTGGTTAAATACTTTAAAGGATTATTCCGGAGACTGGTATTCATTTGATAATTCGGAACTTGGGTATTTTGAAGTTCTTTTAGATCAGACTTCAGATTTTAATTATTCGCCATTTGTAACATCTCTTGCATTAACCTTCTTGTATTTGGCAAAATTAAAACGTGGCAATAACTTATTCAAAGATCTGGTTTTAAACACTTCAGTCCATGGCAGATACTTTGGACAAGATGATGCACTGGGAATGTTTGTAAACACTATTCCATTAAGATTAACCTATGATGAATATTTAACATTTGATGATTTGCTTGCATACTCTAAAAGCGTTTTAAAAGAGGGTTTGGCTCATGCGAAACTGCAGTTCAGCGAGTACACAACTGATTTGAGAAATGCGGGAATTGATCCTGATTGTATTTCTACTATTTCCATCGTGTCAAATTCTACAAATCATGATTCTAAATTCCTGACATATCAAAAGGACATTAAATTCCCGCTTCACTTCAGAATAAATAAAAATTTCTCCGATAAAAATGGTTTGCATTCTATTTTCATTGAATATGATAAAGCATGTTTCCATAAAAGTGAAATCGAATCAATCGGTCAAGGTTTAAAAGATCTATTAAAAGAGGTTAGCATAGATTCATCAAAAAAATGTCGGGATTACAATGTGGATGAAGTGGAATTTTTCAGGGCAGAAAATTATTATAATAATCTGATAAATTCATTTGATAATCCAACATCAATTTCACCGGATGTTAGTGGTGATAAGGTTAAATTTACACAGATTTCTAAAGCAATTGATGAGGATAAGTTACAAAATTTGTCTAACCAGTATAAACTGCCTAAGGAAAAGCTATTGCTCGCAGTTTTCCTATATGATTTAACCAAATTTTCATTTTCAAAAGATATTTTAATTGCTTATAATCGTGTTGCTGCAGGATATCATTTTGACACTGATTTAAGCGTTGAAGAATACTTAAATGATTTTAAAAATTCATTTAAAGAATTCAATAAATATCCCCTTTTAAACAATCAGAAATTAAACTTTGAAAGTGAAATATTATTTTTCATTGATGAATTTGACACTAAAGACTACAAACTTGTCTTTAATTATGAAAGTGGAAAAATCAATATCAGTTATGACGAATCATTCTATTCAAAAGAATTAATGGACGTATTTTTGGAGTCCATTGATGTATTATTGGATAAATTTACCATAAATGAGACATTACTTAATTCTATTTCAATAAGACGTGAAATTGAACTTGATGAGGACTTTGAAATTGATCTGGCTAATGAAGGCGTAATAAATAATATATTTGAAAAGATATCTTTGGAAAATCCGGATAAAACAATACTTTATACAGAGGATGGCGAGTTAACATATGATGAATTAAACAGAAAAGCAAATAAAATAGCCAACAGTTTAATTAAAAATGGGGTTGAAGTTGAAGATAAAGTAATGTTTATGATGAGGAGAAACAGTGATTTGATAGCGGCTGTTTTAGGTATTGTCAAAGCGGGCGCCGCATTTATTCCGATTGATCCGAACTATCCGAAAAACAGGATTGACCAGATATTGGAAGACAGCGATTCAAAATTTGTCATTACTTCTGAGGATATCGAATACGATGGTGAAAACAGATTTGATGTTGGAAAATTACTTGAAGAAAGCGATGATTCAAATCCGAATGTAGAATTAACTCCTGACAATTTATGTTTCTTAATTTATACTTCAGGGTCAACCGGAAAACCTAAGGGGGTAATGATTACTCATAGGGGAATATCAAACTATATTGCCAATGTGGATGAAAATGTTCCGATTTATGAGCTCAACCGTAAATGTGATAAGTTCATATCAATTTCAACAGTGTCATTCATTGTATTTTTAAGGGAGATATTCGGTACAATTTTAAACGGTTTGCCGGTGGTATTTGCAAATGATGAGGAGGCTATTGACCCATTACAATTAGTGGAACTGTTTAAAAAGACTGATGCGGATGGTTTTGGCTCAACACCGACAAGACTGCTTGAATACTTGCAGCTTGAAGAAATTCAGAATGTTGTTGGCGGATGTAAAGTAATTATTGTAGGTGGTGAAGGATTCCCTCCAGTTCTCTATGATAGATTGTCAAAATACACTAAAGCAGATATCTACAATTCATATGGTCCGACAGAAGTTACAATAGCATCACATTACAAATTAATTGACTCTTCTGAAGTAACTGCTGGTTGGAAAATGCTTAATGTAGTTGATAAAATTATGGATATTGATGGAAATCAGCTGCCTGCTTATGTTTCCGGTGAAATATATGTTGGTGGTGCCGGAATTGCAAGAGGATATCTGAATAATCCTGAACAGACCGAAAAGGTGTTCATGGAGTTAAACAACATTCCATATTATAACACTGGTGATTTGGGTAAAAAGGATTCAAAAGGCGAACTGTATGTTGCAGGACGTAACGATACTCAGATTAAACTCAGAGGATTGAGAATTGAGTTATCTGAAATCGAAAGTGTAATAGCAAACTATGAAGGCATTGCATTGTCAAAGGTTGTTGTTAAAAAACTTAACAGTATTGAACACCTTTGCGCATACTTTACTGCAACTTCACAAATTAATTTGGATGATTTAAAACAGCATTTAATCGATTCACTTCCGAAGTATATGGTGCCGTCTTATTTAATACAATTGGACGCTTTTCCAAAAACTCCAAATGGAAAAACTGACTTCAAAAACTTGCCGGATCCTGAAATAAATCTAGATGATTTTATTAAACCGAGAAATGATATTGAAAAAGAACTGTTTGACATTGTCTCAGATATTTTGGGAATGGATGAATTTGGTGTTAATACTGATTTATTCAGCATTGGTTTAACTTCTTTGACAGTTATCCAGCTGACCTCTGCAATATATTCCAAATTAAATGCCCAATTGAATGTTACTGAAATTCTTAAATACAAAACTATTGAAAAAATAGCTTCTGAAATTAAAATTGAAGATGATGAATCGCAGGATATTAAAGAACTTTATCCTTTAACTCCAAATCAACTTGGAGTTTACTTTGACTGCATTAAAAATCTGGATAACACTGCATATAACCTTCCGAAGAAAATGGAATTTAGTGAAGGAATTGATGTTGGCAAACTTAAATCATCAATCATTAAAGCTATTGAAAATCATCCGTATCTCAAAACAAGAATAATAATGGATAACGGTGAAGTATATCAGCAAAGAAGGGATGATTTAAAAATTGATGATATGATTGAAGTTGTTGATGAAGCTGATGTTGATGAGTTTGTAAAACCATTCAAACTGGATGAGGGTCCATTATTCAGATTTAAGATAGTTGGAAACTCAATGCTTTTAGCTGATTTCCACCACATTATTGTTGATGGAACCTCTTTAAACATTTTATTTGATGAAATCTCAAAAATCTATGATGGAAAAGATTATGAGATTGAAGAGCTTGACGGATTTGAATATTGCTTAAATGAGATTAAAACACGCCAATCCGGTTTATATGAGGAGGCAAAATTATTCTTCAATAACAGAGTCAAAGAGTTTGATGATGTAACATTAATTCCACAGGACATTAACGGCGATGAATCACAAGGTAAAGTCGCAATGAATGATATTTTCCTTGAAAAAACCAGTATTGATGAGTTCTGTTCAAAAGCAAATATCTCTCAGAACAATTTGTTCCTGGCAGCAACATCATTTGTTATAAATAAATTCGTATATAATCGTGATACATTAATCGCAACTATCACTAATGGTAGATTCAATCCAAATCAACAGAAAACATTGGCCATGATGGTTAAAACATTACCATTAGCATTGAAATTAAATTCTGATTCAACTCTTAAGGAATACTTTGAATATATAAATGGGGAATGGCTGAATGTATTGACATATTCCGCATATCCTTTAACTGAAATTTCAAATGAATTCGATATTGCTCCTGAAATATTATATGCTTATCATGGAAAAATCATTGAAGACATTGAAATCGGTGGAATGAAAGTTGAAAGACAGTCTATTGATTATGAAGGACTGAAATTCAAAGTCAACATTAATGTTGTGGAAGTTGATGGTCAATACAGAATTTTCTGCGAATATAATGATCAGTTATACTCTGAAACTTTAATCAGCACTTTCCTTGAATCAATTAGAATAGTTTTAAACAAATTCCAGACATTTGATGAAAGCACATTGATGAAAGATATTTCAATCATTGAAAACGATGACTGGGGTGTCGATGATTTGGCATATGATGATGTTCCTGAAGACAGATTAAATAAAATATTTGAAAATCAGGTTGAAATGCATCCTGACAGAGTAATATTATATGCCACTGACGGGGAATTTACATATGATGAACTAAATAAAAAAGCTAACAGAATTGCTCACAGCCTCATTAAAAGGGGTGTCGGTCCTGAAGACAGAATAATGTTTATATTAAATAGGGACAGTAATGTGGTTGCATCAATATTTGGTATTCTAAAATCCGGTGCAGCATTCATTCCGGTGGATTCAGAATATCCATCTGAGAGAATTGAGCATGTTTTAACAGACAGCGAATCCAAATTTATCATTGTGGATGATGTGATTGAGAAGAAAGGTATAGATTTAAGTGGATATGAAGATAATTTGCTTGATGTTAATGAACTGCTCAAAGAAAAAGACACTGCTAACCCTGATCCGGATGTGCATGCAAACAATATGGCATATCTCATTTACACTTCAGGTTCAACAGGACTTCCTAAAGGAGTAATCCTTGAACATGGAAACATTGCAAACTTTGTGTATCCTGACCCAAGGAATGTTTGTACTTATGAACTGGTTCATAATCTTGAAAAAGAAGATTATAAAGTATTGTCCACAACAACAGTTGCATTTGATGTATTCCAGCAGGAAATTATGGGATCACTTTTGAATGGTGTTCCAATGGTATTTGCTAATGATACTGAATATAAAGATCCAATTGAAATGATGGATTTAATCCACAGAACCGGTGCAAATGTTTACATTGCAACCCCATCAAGACTGCTTCAGTATCTTGAAATTGAAGCGATGCAGGAGACTATGTATGGATTTAAGGTATATATTCATGCTGGAGAACCTTTCTCTAAAAGATTATATGAGCTTCTCTCACAAAATTCCAATGGAAAATTCTTTAATATGTACGGGCCAACAGAAACAACTGTCTACTGTAACGGTGTTCAGCTTGAAAGCTCAGATATTCACATTGGAAAAGAATTATTCAACGTTCATGAAATGGTCATGGACTTTGACTCCAATCCATTGCCTCCAAATGTAATAGGGGAGTTATATATTGCAGGAAAAGGGGTTTCAAGAGAATACTTGAATCGTCCTGAGAAAAATGCTGAGGCATATGAAGTTATTAACGGAATAAGATTTTACCGTTCAGGAGATTTTGTTAAGGTCACTGAAGAAGGAGATTATTATGTATTCGGAAGAATGGATAATCAAATCAAACTCAGAGGTTTAAGAATAGAAATTGGGGAAATTGAAGTTGGACTTTCAAAATTCCCAGGAATCAAATCCGTTGCAGTTGTTGTTAGAAAAATCAAAGGCAATGACCATTTATGCGCCTACTTCACAGTTCATGATGAATACAGGGAGGAAAACCGTGGAGAAAACGAATACTCAATTAATATTGATGATTTAAAAGCTTCCCTTGCGGAAAAATTGGTATATTATATGGTTCCAACAGTTTATATGGAACTTGATGAAATGCCTCAAACAGCAAATGGTAAAACAGACCTCAGAAACTTACCTGAACCTGTTTTAATAACAGAATATGTGGCTCCTGAAAATGACATTGAAGCATTCTTTACAAACCTGTTTGGTGAAATCTTAGGACTTGATGAAGTAAGTGCTACAGATAATTTCTTTGAAATTGGTGGAACCTCACTTTTAGTGACCAAAATTACAATGGAGGCACTAAACAGAAACTATAATCTGAACTATGGGGATGTATTTTCAAATCCAACTCCAAGAGCATTGGCCGAATTGGTATTATCCGACCAGTCTGAAGAGAAAAAAGCTGAACTGTCATATGATTATTCCGATATTGATTCATTACTTAAGAAAAACACTCTTGAAAACTTACTTGATGGCGAAATTCAGGATAGTTTGGGAAATATTTTACTCACCGGAGCTACAGGATTTTTAGGAATTCATGTTCTTCGTGAAATATTGGAAAATGAAACTGGTGATGTATACTGTTTCATAAGATCAAACAAAGTATTAAGCGGAGAGGAAAGATTAAAATCACTTCTCTTCTATTATTTCTCCAATGAATACGAAGAGCTTTTCAATGAGAGATTGCACATTATTGAAGGGGATATTACAAACTTTGAAGACTTTGAAAAACTTATTAATGTAAACATTGATACCATTGTCAATTGTGCAGCTAATGTGAAACACTTTTCATCTGGAACGGACATTGAGGACATTAACCTTGGTGGTGTTGTAAACGGGCTTAAGTTTGCTAAAATGAAAAATGCAAAATATGTTCAGGTTTCAACCTACAGTATTGCAGGTGAAAGTATTAACAATTATCCTCCTGTCGATGTTCCGTTCACAGAGCAGGACTTATTCATTGGTCAGGCTGTGGACAATCAGTATCTTAACTCCAAATTCCTCGCAGAAAGGGCAGTTCTTGAAGCTGCGGTAGAGAATGATTTGGATGTTAAAATCATGAGGGTTGGAAACCTGATGGCAAGAAGCTCTGACAGTGAATTCCAAATTAACTTTGAATCAAACGGATTCATTAACCGTTTAAAAGCATTTGTTACAATTGGAAAAATGTCTTACTCAATGATTATGGGCAATGTTGAATTTTCACCAATTGATATGACTGCAAAAGCAATTATTAGTCTGTCAAAAACTCCAAAGGATTGTACTGTATTCCATCCATATGATTATCACAGTATCAGTTTTGGAGATATAATTGAAATCATCAAACCTCTGGGATTGAATATTGAATATGTGGAGGAAGATGAATATCAAAAAGCATTGGATGATGCATTGGCCGATAAATCAAAACAAGAAGGAGTTTCAGGTTTAATTACTTCAATCGGTTCTGGTAAAGTTAAAAAAATCTGGCTTCCTGTATCAAATGATTATACCGTACAGGCATTGTATCGTTTGGGAATTAAATGGCCGTATGTGTCTGAAGAGTATGTCTATAACTTTGTGAAATATTTGGATGATCTGGACTTCTTTAGTATTTAAGGGGATTAATGATGTATGAAAGAAATTATGAATTATTGAGGAGTAAATTCAGTGAATTTTTCCTCCCGACATTATTTACTTCAATGGCAGGAAATATCTGTTTATTTGTGGATGGTTTGATAGTGAGCTTTTTAATTGGTGCATCTAATCTTGCACCAATTCAGATTGTAGCTCCTGTGATTACTTTTGTCAATCTAATCTATTGGATGATTGGATTGGGTGGTAGTGTACTTTGTTCTGTTGCAAAGGCAGAATTTGATGATGAAAAGAGTAATTCATATTTTTCAACATCCATTATTTCACTTTTAGTAATTGGAATACTGATTTCGATATTCGGTTTGATATTTTCAGGCAGTATTACACAGTTTTTATGTTCCTCCCAGCCCGAACTGATTCCTGAGGTAACTTCATATTTCAATTCATTAATTATTGGTATGCCGTTTTTATGTTATATGATGAGTTTATCATACTTTATAAGGGCAGATGGTATGCCGTCACTACCGTTCAGGGCAATATTGATTGCAAATATTGTTAATATATGTTTTGATGTAATTTATATTTTATATTTCCATTTAGGACTTTCAGGAGCAGCATTGGCTACTTCAACAGGTTATCTTGTTGGATCAGTTTTAATTTCATATTACTTTTTTAAAAAGGACCGTACATTGGAATTTATTAAATTAAAATTAGGCAAATTCTTCGCTTTCCTTAAAAAAATTGCAACTTCCGGATTTTCATCTTCTTCAACACAGTTATACTTAACTTTAAAATTGCTTGTAATAAACTTTTTAGTTGGAATATATGTTGGAAAATCAGGTATTGTGGCATTCGGTATCTGCTATAATAGCCTGTTCATATTATATATATTTTTAATAGGAACTGCTCAGACAATGTCTCCAATAGTGTCTGTTTACTTTAAAGAAGAAGACTATTCTGGAGTTAATTACATTATTCACAGGTCTTTAAAAATCGTTGTAATTGCAAGTTTGGCTTTATCTTTGTTATTTATTGTGTATCCTCGGGCGTTATTGTTCCTGTACAGTGTTAAAAATCCTGCAGATGTTCCTGTTGTATTGAATGCTCTGCGAATATTTGCAATAAGTTATGTGGGAACAGCCATTACATTTTTATATACTTTTTATGCTCAGGCAATTCAGAAAAATAAATTATCCACTATTATTTCCCTGCTTGAAGGTTTGGTCTTGCCTATTGGGCTTGCATGCATATTGTCCATTCCATTTGCAGGAAACGGTATTTGGATTTCATTTGCAATCGCTGAAGCATTAACAATACTGTTCATCTTTGCTTATTCAAAATATATCCATAAAAAAACAGAGGGTGAATATTCAGGATTCTTTATCAACAAGCACAATGATGATGAAAAAGTATTTGAACATACAATTAATGGTAATGTAAAAGATGCTGTGGAATTGGCACAAAATGTTCAGAATTATTTATCAGACAATAAATCTGCAGCAATAGTCAGTTTAGCTATTGAAGAGATGCTTGTAAACATCATCAAAACAATGAAACAGTTAATACAATTGACGTAATTGTTAGAAATAATGCTGACAATATTTTAATATCAATTAAGGATACTGGTGTCGATTTCAATCCAGTAGTGGAAAAAGATAATCTTGAATTTGACAATATCAGTGTTTTAAATAAAATTGCAGACAATGTTGACTATTCAAGAGTATTAGGGTTAAATAGTACTGTAATAACTATTAAAAATTAACAACTTCATTATATATCGTATAATGAAGTCATTAATCCATCATCTTATTAGCTAATGCAATATGCTAATGGTGATGAGATTAATTCCACTTTTGATATGTGGGGTCAGTGTTTATGTTTGAATTAAATGTAATTTTTTTAAAGTCTTGTTTTGGCCTAATTATGTATGACTTGAAATTTAAAATATTAATCAGGTAATTATTTGGAGAGGAATATATGAAAACTCATGCGAAAGTTGTATCATTTATGTTCTCTCTACACTACTTTTTTTTAGAACTAATAATAATTAAATATTTTCATCCAGCATTCATTAATCATTTTTTTGACGAATTCACCTATACCAAACCATAAACTCGGAATAGGGGACAAGCTCCTATTCCTCGAACCTTGACGAACTTACTATTGTTAAATCTATAGTATAGGCCTTTCGCTATCGTTCAAGGCATCCAGTTCGACCTAAAGCTCGGACTGCATATAATGGTGGTGCTGGTTAAATAAAACTACTTTTTTCATTGATGACTTACGGAACCGGCCGGAAATGGTCGTTTCCTCACTATAGTTTATGTTCGCCAAGTCTATTCACCCAGGCCTCCCCTCCACGCCTCCGCTAACGCTCCAGTGTGGGAGTCGGCCTGGGCGAATTGGCTCGCTTAATAACATGGCTATGGTCAGGTTGCTATTTCCAGAATTAATTAACTACAAAAAAATTCGCAATTTTTATTCAAAATTTAATAGTTGCAAATATCAGTTTACAGGCACTCTTATCCCTATTTTAGTTACAT
>NZ_SUTK01000051.1 GCF_015062905.1 Methanobrevibacter thaueri | reverse complement strand
CGGACAATCTGATAATCGGCACCAAAGAAGTTGACATTGATTTTGTTATTGAAAAATGGCAGAGAAGCATTGAAGACAGTGACGATAATATCGAAAGACTGAAAAAACTTGATGATGAATTGATAAAAGCCTTTGAGGAATAAGTATGAAAGTGATATGTTCAAGCGAAGAATCCCTATATCGCCCGGAAGCGATCAGATGGAGACAGAGAATGGAAATGATGGAACCCTTAGGCGACACTGTTGTCCTGCTGCCCTGCAGCATGAAAAAGCCATACTCAAATTCCAAGTCCCATCAGAAGTTCAGAAAACTGACAAGGTCATACCAGGAGCTTATCGTGACATCACCTTTTGGAATCTGTCCGAGGGAACTTGAAAACACTTTCCCGATTCAATCCTATGACGTGAGCACCACAGGATCATGGTCCGCCGATGAGATTGAAGAGAGCGGCAGGCTAATAGCGAAATACTGTGAAGGCAAGAACATTGTGGCAAACCTCGCAGGAGGATATCTGGAATCCCTTGAGGCATACTGCGATGATTTTGTCAATGTCTGTGCAGACGAGCGTCCGACTTCACCGGACTCACTTTACAACTTAAGGATGGAGCTTAAGAATCACCAGAGAGTGAAGGGAAAAGACAAGACATTGCACGGACTCAGATCAATTGCAAGGTATCAGTTTGGCGAAAATGGAGACAAATTCATTCCGGACAATGTAAAAACAAAAGGAATGTACCACAAAAGGATATTGTCAAACGGTACACAATTGGCATTATTAAATAATGATTATGGATTATTCAGACTAAATTTACCTGGGGGAGAAATCTTAAAAGATTTAGGAATCCATATTGTAAACATAGATTTCAACCTCGAAACAAATACTGTTTTTGCACCGGGAATTGAAAAGGCAGACCATAAAATCATTCCTGGCGACGAAGTCGTTGTTGTACATGACGATACGGTCGTTGGAGTGGGCAAGGCTGTGCTGACCGGTCGTGAGATGGAAGAATGCAGTAATGGTATTGCGGTTAAATTAAAGCACCGCTTGAAAAAATAACAATATTTATAAATACCATTATTGATAATTATAAATACATAAATTATAGGAGACTTATTATGTCAGAAGATTTAGTAAACGATATTAAAGACGCTATTACTCCAATTAATGACCCGCACATGGGAATTAGTATTGTAGAAATGGGCATTGTACAAAATATTGCCGTTGATGGCGATCAAGCTGAAATTACTCTCAAACCAACCAACCCAGGTTGTATGAGTATTACCCGTATCGCTGCTGATGCTAAAATCAGAGCAGAAAACGTTGAAGGAATTGAAAAAGCAATCATTACTGTTGAAGGACATGCTATGGCAGATTCCATTAACGAAATGATTAACAGATAAAATTTTAATTTTTTGATTAATATCTATGTTTAACCGAAACAGTTATATATAGTTATTAATATATGTATTAGTGTTGACAGTTAACTGTCACACAAATCTCATAGGCTAGTGGCACAGCTTGGTTAGCGCGCTCGGCTGATAACCGGGAGGTCATGGGTTCGAATCCCATCTAGCCTACTAAAACTATTTTTTCAGAAACATTTCATTTTCCTGACAACTTTATCGACTTTTTTTTAAAAATTTTTATATACCTTATTCTACAAATATTAACTTGAATGTACAAAAAGTAGGAATGATGATTAAAATGTGGGAAAAGGTTAATGAGAAATTCAAAAAATACCCTGCAAGACTCAGGGTTGCAGAAAAGATGATCGAGCTTGGACTGTCACTGAAGGATGACGGCAAGATCTACTGCGGAAACCTGAAAATAAGCGATAAGGCACTTGCAACCGCTGCAGAGGTTGACAGACGTGCAATCAAATCAACAATAGATATAATCCGTGAAGATGATGAGTTATATAATCTGTTCGGCAACATCATACCTGCAGGGACACTGCTTAAAAACATTGCCAAAAACCTTGAACTGGGCGTAATCGAAATTGAAGTCGGGCCGAACAGCGAAGGGATATTGGCAAGCACTACAAACCTGATTTCAAAAAAAGGAATAAGTATCAGACAGGCATATGCTGAAGATACCGAGCTTCAGAAAAATCCTATACTGACAATAATTACAGAAGAGCCCGTTGAGGGCGATTTAATAAATGAATTTTTAAAAATAGAAGGAGTAACAAGAGTGTCTATCTACTGATTCTCAGCATTCATTCTTGCTTGTTCCATTTCTTTATCTTCTTCTTCGAGAATTTCTAAAAGTTCTTCCCAAGCTTCTAAAGATTCTTTAGCAGCTTCTTCAGTTAACTTTTCAATTGCATAACCGGCATGGATTAAAACATAATCTCCAACCTCTACTTCTGGCAAGAGGTCTAATTTTGCTTGTTGTCTTGCTCCACCAAAGTCAGCATATAACCAGTTATCTTCTCTGTTGATTTCAACAACTTGAGCGGGTGCTGCAATACACATAATTATCTATCTCCAAAATTTTAATATATTATTAATATTAAAAGTTTGTATTATATAAAACTATCTAAAGGGTGTTATAATGAAAAATATTGTTATCGGATCAGGCCCCGCTGGAAGATTAGGGTCTTTAGAGCTTGGAAAATTAGGTGAAGAGGTTACTTTAATTGAGAAAAACCATATTGCAGGCACCTGCTTGAATGAAGGGTGCATGGTCATATGCGCACTTACAGACATTACCAAATTTATCGACGAAAACAACAGGTTCAACAATCACGGATTTTTAAAAAGCCAAATCGACATTTCATATGACAAGATTGTTGAAAAGATTACAGAAACACAGGTCATGCTCCGTAAATTGAATCAGATGGAAAACGAAAGCGTCGGAAACAATGTGATATATGGGGAAGCCAGCATTGAGGGAGATACAGTTGTCGTCGGCAATGAAAGCTTTGAATACGATAACCTGCTGATTGCAACAGGCGCCCGCCCGTTCATTCCAGATGTTAAGGGAAGTGAGTTCGGACTGACCAACAAGGATATCCTGAAGCTTGATGAGGTTCCCGAAAAGCTGAACATTATCGGAGGAGGAATCATTGCCTGTGAGATTGCGAATATCTATTCCACTCTTGGCAGTGAGGTCAATGTCCTTGCAAGAAGCAAATTCCTAAAAGAGCTTGGAGAAAACACCAGAAGATACGTTTTGGAAAAAATCATTCCTGATGTCAACGTCCTGGAAAACACAGGCGTTAGTGAAGTCTTTGAAAACAAAATACTCACAGACAACAACGAGGAGCTGGAAGGAGTTCCGTTCTTTGCAACCGGAAGGACACCGAACAGTGAAATTGCCGAAGGTTTTGTTGAGCTGAATGATGACAGAACCATTAAAGTCAATGAAATGATGCAAACCAACCTAAGTAATGTATATGCTGCAGGTGATGTTACCGGAGGATATCAGCTGACTCCAGTAGCTAGAAAGGAGGGCATCACAGCTGCAAGGAATATGGCAGGATATGGAAATAAGATGACCTACGACTGCATTCCTCAAACCTTGAGCCTGAACATGGAAGTGAGTTTTGTCGAAAATGAAAAAGTGAGCTTAAGCGATGATGAAAAGGCAACAATTTCATTCCCTGGAATTGGAGGTCCCGGTGCATTCTGGAAAATACTTGATGGAGAAACCGGCTATACTGAAATAGACTTCGATAAAAACAGAAACAGACTGAATAAAATTAACCACATTTCCCCGTCTTCAGTAAGCGATGTGGCATACCTCTCATACCTGATGAGAATGGATTATGACCTGGATGACTATGGGGAATTCATAGAGATACATCCGTCAACCGATACAAACTATAAAATAATCAAAAACATGTGGCTATAACGCCACTATTTTACTCTTTTTAGAATATCATCCGCCAAATCGTCAGCGGCGGCCATGCATTGCTTTCCGTAAACCAAGGCCTTTTCCTGCATGGAATCATAGTTTCTGAAAGCCTCGTCAATGCTTTCGCAGACATCCTCAACGCTTGATTCAATCATTGCACCCTTGAATACGCCTGCCATGTTCTGGTATCTTCCCCATTTTACCCGGGCAAGAGCTACAATAGGCTTTCCGTTGGTGAATGCCTCTTCCAGTGACACTCCGTCATCAGTCAAAACAGTTAAATCAGCAAATTTGAACAGATGATTAATCCAATCAATATATCCGACATATATAATCTTTTCTTCATCGATAAGCTCGCCGTATTCCTCCTTTAAAGGAAGTCCGACCAGAACAAGATTGTATTCATCAGTCTTGTCGGCAACGATGTTGATTGCATCAACCATTCCCTTGAAGATGGATGAACCGGATGAAAATACGATTGTCTTTTTGTTTTCATCAAAATTAGGATATTCCTTCAGCTTTTCAAGAGCCTTGGCCTCAACGCCGTCTCCCATATTTTCCGCCAACGGATAGAATGCCTTGGCAGTGTTTTTTGGAAGCTCATCCCATCTGAACATGTTCAGTTCAGGCAGGATATAGCACTGGTTGAATTTGGGACATACCTTGGAATCCAGAGGTGTTGAAATCATGGAAAATGTAGGCTTTCTTGCAGCCTTTCCTCCAAGGGATGCGACAATAGCTCCCCCTCCCAGGACACCAACTACAAAATCAACATTCAGTTTTTTAATCAGGCTTCTTGCCTTAAATGTGGCCACAACCAGTTTGGAAGCGCCCTTGATTGCAGACAGTTTGGTTGCGGAGTGCCCTCCGGCATGCGGAACTGAAATCTTGTGCCATTTGTAGCCATGCTTTTCGAACAATGTGCCGTGAGCGGATGCGTCCAGGGCAATTTCACACTCGACCCCTTTTCTTTCAAGCGCTTTCATTTCATTTAAAGCAGTCATCGCATCTCCGCCCAGCCCTCTGCCTGTGACGATAAATAAACATTTCATAAAAATCATTCTCCTTTGCCTAAACGAGGAATATAATTATTAGAGACATGTCTCCTGTAGCATGATGCATGAGGATTGTATAATAATCTTCTAAAACCCAGGGATATCAGCAGCGGATTGGTGACCTCAATTTGCTTGTCTTCCAATATCCATTTTCTTAAAAGGTCTCCCATTCCCCCTCCGGTGAGAACGTCCATGAAGTAATCTCCGAATGTAGGATAAGCTATTCCCAAGTGCTGTCTGAAGAATATCTTAAGGTTTTGTCTTCTTACATATGCGATCAGTGCAGTGGTTATGAATCCGAATAACAGGACTCCAACCAGCCCTCCCATAATGTAGAAGGACACTCCCAGTGCGACACCGAACACGTGGTTTCCGACTTCGCCCAACATGATCTTTCCGGAAAAGTCCAGTGGGCAGTAAGCCATACAGACCACCATGAGGAGCAGCGGAGTGTAAATCGCAGGCAATTCCTCAGCGGCAGGAGAGCCGATAAGAAGCATTACGATAATTGTCAAAAATGACATTATGATTGTCACGATACAGCATGATCCAGGCTGCATGTCTGAAATGTTCAGCGGCTGGACCATCAACGCTATGAAGATGGATGAGACGCCTAATCCTTCAAATATTCCGACAATCATGACCAGTATGATTCCTATTCCTCTTGAAAGCTGGCCCCATTCTATTCCGAATGGAGACGGTTTTCTTCCTAAAATATCATCGATAAGCGCAAAAATACCTATTATCAAAATCAGATTGTTATACCCGGGCAGCATATAAAAAGACAAGACTATTGCCGGAACTATTCCGACCGCACGAGGAATTCCTCCCCTTACATTAGGATAGAGGTTTCCCATGTAGCCCCTTTTTCCTAAAAAGCGGAATATTATATCCACTACTGCAGTGCCCACAGCAGATATAACGAAAACATATATTAATGCAAAGAATATCGATGAATACATCATATAAATCACTAATCAGAAAAATCTTACTTATAAGTTATAATTTTTTTAATATATAAATATTAATCAATCTGATATCTTAAAATTGCGGCCATGCCTCCGAGGCTTTCCAGCTGTTTTCCGCCTTCATGCTCGCTGCTTACAACCATGACCTCCCCTTTCATGTTCTCAACCATGTCCATGGCTTCACCCATGTTCTCTTCGGCCACCTTCACATCAAGAATCAGAAGCTGGGAAACCGCACCCAAATTGATTGCATTCTGAGTTTGCCTGACTCCGTATACTATCTTTGATGAATTCCTTCCTATTTCGGACAGCAGATTGTTTATGGCTCCCATTTCCAGGGCCACACGATTTTCCGAGGTCAGCTTTTCAACGGTTCCCTTTTTGAGAACCTCATTTATCCCGTTTCTTCCGCCGGAACCGGTTGACTCGATGATTGAAATCTTTGCAAGGTCCTGGTGCTTGTCTTTGAGATAGTCATAAAAATCGTTTTTGACAAAGCCCGGTCCCGCAATGACGATGTTCTGGATTGAATCGAACTTGACGATTGATTCGATGACCTTCTCGTAGAATTGGATGATGTTCTTCTGCCTGTTCTTGTCGACAATCCTTTTTCCTGAAACGTGACCGGTGATCGGCCCGTAATACTCTATTCCGAACTGCCTCATCAAACCCAGTGTTGCGGTATCGTCCTCCAGAACAACAATGATTGCAGAGAGCTTTTTGGATGCCTCAATGGCCTGATTCAGCCTTTTGATTGCCCATTTAGGCCATCTTGATTTTTTGATTGTCAGGGGAACGTTGAGCTTGACTTCAAGGGTGTGGTGTGATCCTAGAGGTATCAGGTCTTCAGGACCCCTTGTGATTACTCCTGTCAGTCTCAATTTACCTGTGAACAAATGAAATGAAATGTTTTTGATGTCCAAGCCCAAATAAAATGTCTTCTTAACCCCTCTGTCACCCCTGGTCTTATCTCCGGTAGTGTCCTGAATTCTGCGGGTGGTCCTTGATGACGCATTGTCGCCAACCTCTATGATATGTGAGAGGTGCCACAGATCATCTAAAGTTTCGGGGATAACCTCAACAATTCCTTCCTTTTCATTTTCGTTTTTAATCTTCATAATTCAAACTAATTTTTCTTGTTACTAATTTATATATTTAATAATTCTAAAATTATTAATGGTTAAAATGAATGTTGGAATTATCGGTGGAAGCGACGGTTTGGGTAAAACCTTAATCTATTATTTCAGAGACGAGTTTGAGGTATACATCACCGGCCGTGACCACAAAAAGGGCAAACAGATAGCAGATGAAATGAACGTGAATTATATCGAGTCCAATGAGGGGCTTGCCAATATAAGCGATATCCTAGTGATATCCGTGCCGATTCAGCATACCTGCGATGTCATCCGCGAAGTCGCCCCCTTCATGAAAAGCGGTTCCGTCATGGTTGACGTCACCTCCGTAAAGGAAGGCCCTACAAAAACCATGGGAGAAGTGCTTCCGGATAGCGTTGAATACATTCCGACACACCCAGTTTTCGGTCCGAGAACCACAAGACTGGACAATCAGGTAATCGTGTTGACTGCGGACAGGAAAGGAAAATGGTACAGCAAGGTATATGATTACCTCGCAAGCAAAAACATGAGAATCATTGAAACCACCGCCGAAAAGCATGATTTCATGATGAGCATAGTGCAGGTCCTCACCCACTTCTCATTCATTTCAACAGCATCAGCAATCGAAAAGCTGAGCGTCGACATATCCGAAACCGAAGACTATGAAAGTCCCATTTATAATTTGATGATCGATATGATTGCCCGTATCGTATCCCAAAATCCATATCTGACCTACAACATCCAGTCAATGAACAGCAACGGGAACAAGGTCAGAAATGCCCTTGCCGAAGCCGTCCTGGAGCTGAGGGACGTCATCAACAAAGGCGATGAGGATGAATTCATTGACATTGCAATAAAGGCCACAAAGCATATGGGAGACATTACAAACGCATTGGGTAGAAGTGACAAGGCAATCGGTGCCCTGAGCTATGAATACAGCTATCTGAATGAATCCATCGGCGAGGAAGTTGGCCTAAAGCATATCTATTCCGGCAGGATTCATGTTGGAATCCTTGAAAGCATCGACGGCAAGACTGCCGTTTTGAAAGACGGCAACAAGATCAAAAAGCTGAGGATAGCAAACATCAGGATTCTGCTTCCGGAGGAGCTGCACCAATGGAAAATCGAAAACATGAAGACAAAGACCGAATCCATAAGCTGCGTATTTCCAAAGAATGTCAACATCGACATCATCCAGAAGACCGTGCTGATGCACGACAATCTGCTTGACATCAGGCTAACTGACGCATATAACGGTCCTCAAATCGATGACAATTTCATCAGCCTGACATTTACTGTCACAGCACTGACCAAAGACGATATCGAACAGGTCAAGGAGCTGTTCACAGGATTTGGCGGAGTCATCCGATAATTGTTTGATAACAAACGAACAAATATTAAAGTGTCTAAAAGTAATTAAATTTTTATTTCAACTATAAATCTTTAATTATTACTATTTTTTTATTTATTAAATTTTTAAAGATAATCAACATGAAAACATTAATTCATAATAATTTATTTGATAAAATACTTATTTTTAAAGGGTTTTGAAAAATGCATAAAACCGAAACATTTATATAGTAAAACATACACAGATTAGTTTGTCAATAAAGTTACAAAAAGTAACAAAAAGATTTTGACACATTACATTTACACACATTACAGCCAAAATGGAGATGATAAAATGGCAGAAAATGAAATCACACTAAAAGTTGCAGAGGCAATTTCACAAAAGGATGTAGGCCAAGGCGTGGCAAGACTCGATCCGAACGTCATGGATGATTTAGGAATCAATGAAAGAGACCTAATTGAAATTGTCGGCGAAAGAAGAACTGCAGCTATCGCTCTTCCTTCACAAACCGACATTGGACTCGGAGTAATAAGAATCGACGGACTTGTCCGTAAAAACTCAGGGGCAACCATAGGCGGTGAGGTCACAATCAAAAAAACCAAAGCCACCGAAGCGAAAAAAGTTGTTTTAGCTCCAATCGAAAACAACATTCGCGTACAGGGTGACGTCCGTGGACTCTTTGCAGGCAAAGTGATGGTTCAAGGAGACATCATCGGATCCCAAATCAGGGCACCAAGACCAAGGATGGGCTTCAACAGCCTGTTTGATGAATTGATGGACTATACTCCTGCAATGAAAGAAATCAAGTTTGCGGTAGTGTCCACCAATCCGAAAGACATCGTCATTGTAGGTCCTAACACCGAAGTGCAGCTCCATGAAACCCCGGTTGACGTGAGCAAAATCGAAGGTGTCGGAAACCTTGTTGATGTAAGCTACGAGGACATCGGCGGTCTGAAAGAAGAGGTCAAAAAAGTAAGGGAAATGATTGAGATTCCTCTCAAAAGACCGGAACTCTTCGAAAAACTTGGTATTGCACCACCTAAAGGTGTATTGATGCACGGCCCTCCAGGAACCGGTAAAACATTACTGGCCAAAGCTGTAGCCAGTGAAAGTGACGCTCACTTCATTGCAATCAACGGTCCTGAAATCATGAGCAAATACGTGGGCGGATCCGAAGAGAACCTGAGGGAATACTTCGAAGAAGCTGAAGAAAACTCCCCTTCAATCATATTTATAGATGAACTCGATGCAATCGCTCCAAAAAGAGAAGAGACAAACGGCGAAGTTGAAAGAAGAACCGTTGCTCAACTCTTAACTTTAATGGATGGTCTGAAATCCAGGGGACAAGTCGTTGTAATTGGTGCAACCAACAGACCTGATTCACTTGACCCTGCACTCAGAAGGCCTGGAAGATTCGACCGTGAAATCGAAATTGGAGTGCCTGACTCAGAGGAAAGAAAAGAGGTCCTTGAAATCCACACAAGAAACATGCCTCTTGCAGAGGATGTTGACCTTGACAAAATCGCAAACACAACCCACGGATTCGTAGGGGCAGACCTCGAGTCATTATGTAAAGAGGCCGCTATGAGGGTTGTAAGAAGGATCCTTCCTGAAATCCAGAACGACGAGGAAATCCCTAAAGAGGTCATGGAAAAAATCGTGGTTACAGGCGACGACTTCAAAAACGCCCAAAAGGAAATTCAGCCTTCAGCGCTCAGGGAAGTCCTTGTGCAGATCCCGGACATCAAATGGGATGACGTGGGCGGTCTTGAAGATGTGAAACAGGAACTTAAAGAGGCAGTCGAATGGCCACTTAAACATCCTGAAACATTCCAACGCTTAGGCATAAGACCTCCAAAAGGAACCTTGCTTTACGGAATTCCAGGAACAGGTAAGACCTTGCTTGCAAAAGCTGTGGCAAGCGAAAGCGAAGCCAACTTCATCTCAGTCAAAGGTCCTGAACTCCTGTCCAAATGGGTCGGAGAGTCCGAGAAAGGTGTAAGGGAAGTGTTCAGAAAAGCGAAACAGGCTTCACCTACAGTGATCTTCTTCGATGAAATCGATGCGATAGCAAGCACCCGTAGCGGAAATGACACTGACAGCG
>NZ_SUTK01000007.1 GCF_015062905.1 Methanobrevibacter thaueri | reverse complement strand
ATACCCAATGCCGCACCGGAAATCCTCATGTTGAAGCATTCTATTAAAATCACATCAAATACAACATTCAAGATGTTGGCTATAAGAAATCATTTAAAATGTAATTGAACGAAGTTATCTGTTTTAACGAAGTATGTCAAAACGATAAAATAACACATGAATGGTATTGCCAAAAGATAATATTTGAAATATTCATAAACCAATGGTCTCAAGTGACTTGAATTACATAATGTCTCAAGGAAACTATCTGGAAACAATAATCATAATGCCATAATCAGTAGCGATAGTACTGTTATGCCAATAGTATAGAAATTATCTACTACTTTTCTCTCACTACAGATACTAATTTTATTTTCTTCAGTAATTAAAGTTTTGGAAATTCGTTTAAATCGTAGAATTTTAACATATATTCGGATATAAAATAAAAACATTAGTGAATGTATAAAAATAAAAATGTTGTCTTGAACAGTTATTATTTATCAGAATTGGCTGTATGATGCTGGTCAAAACACAAATAAGAAATGTTAATGTCACCAGATATAGTAAGTGATAACATGATAATAAATGTCGGCGGAAGAACAGATATAGTGAACTACTACACTCCATGGCTATTGAACAGACTGGAAGAGGAATATGCATATTCAAGAAATCCATTTGCAAGAGAGAATGTATATAAGTTAAGCTTAAATCCTGAAGATGTAGATTGCTTATTGTTCTGCTCCAAGAACTACCAACCTATCCTGAAACATATAGGTGACATTGATGAAAAGTACAATATATTGTGCAACTACACAATTACTGCATACGGCAAGGACATAGAACCTAAAGTCCCGTCAATAAATCAATCTATTAAAACGTTAAAACAATTATCTGGTATTGTTGGTGTGAATAAGATTCTCTGGAGATATGATCCAATACTTCTGACTGAAAAATACACTATTGAAAAACATCTGGAAACTTTTGAGTATATGGCCGAAAAGATCTCACCATTAGTTTACAGATGTATATTCAGCTTTGTTGATATGTACAAAAAAGTTGAAGAAAACATGCCTGAGATAATTCCATTAACTTTGGATGATAAAGAGAGGTTATTGAAAGGAATAGGTGAGATATCTAGGAAGTATAGTCTGTATACTCAATCATGTGCAACAAATGAAAGCTATGAAAAATATGGCATTCATCCTGCAGGATGCACCACTCGTGAAATATTGGAACAGGCACATAATGTAGTTTATAAAAATGTTAAAGGAACTGGAATTAGGGAAAACTGTCACTGCATTCCATCAAGAGACATTGGTGCTTATAATTCCTGTTTAAGTGAATGTAAATATTGCTATGCTAATCGAAAGCCTGAAATTCCTAAGAATGTTATAAAATTGCATGATGAGAAATCGCCATTGTTGCTTGGACATCTTAAGGAAGATGATAAGCTAATTGATACAGAAGTAATAAGATATATTGAACCAAAACAGACAACTTTATTTGATTTTTAGATATTAAATTTTTATTTCTCATGATGCCTAAAATCAACACAAATTTTATAAAATTAATTTATCCAAGTCATCTTCCGATAGTTCAAGAGACCCTATAATTAACATATGTATGAAAACTCCTGTGATAGTTGTATAACTTTTCTCTCCACACTACTTTTTTTAGAATCCATGATAATTAAATATTTTCATCATAATGGAGAAAATGGAGCTTTTAGAAATCCAAATCCAGAATCTGTTTCATAAATCATGATTAGTATTGTCTGTGAAAATAATTTTCAACAGAAGTTTTAAATATTATTAAAATCAAATCAATATTTATCTTTCCTAATGAAAGAGTTATCTTATGAAAGTATAAGGGATTAACATGAAAAATGAAAATTTAATAATTTATATCATGATGTTCGGTACATTTGGGGTATTGAGTACCGAAATGGGAGTAGTGGGCATTTTGCCTCAAATTGCACAATATTTTAATGTAGACATCACACAGGCAGGATTATTCGTGAGCTTGTTTGCATTAACAATTGCAATATGTGGGATATTCATGCCCCTTGTATTCTCAAAATTTGACAGAAAGAAAAGTTTCATTTTGGTTTTAGGGGTTTTTACTATATTTTCAACAATTGGAGCATTTGTAAGTGATTTTAATATTGCTTTGATCTGCAGAATAATTCCTGCAATTTTCCATCCGATTTATTGTGGTTTGGCATTGACGGTTGCCGCAGAAATAGTGGACCCTGAAAAGGCACAGGATGCGGTAAGTAAGGTAATTATGGGAGTGTCAGCAGGGATGATTGTAGGAGTTCCGATAACAACATTTGTTGCAACAAACTTCGGATATCAATTTTCAATGCTGTGGTTCAGTCTCGTTACATTCCTGGCATTGATAGCTACAATAATCTTTTTCCCAAGCCTGCCGGGTAAAGAGCAATCCTATGGAAATCAAATTAAAGTAGCAACAACTGGAATATTTATAATATCTGTTTTGGGAGTTATATTCTTAAATGGAGGCATGTATGCTTCATATTCATACATTTCAGAATTTCTAAATTCATTAACTAACATATTTGGAACTGAATTAAGCATCGTACTGTTTATTTATGGGGTTGCATCAATTGTCGGAAACTGGCTCGGAGCCAAATTATTAAATTCACAAACAAATAAAACTGTCTTATCATTTCCAATAATCTTTTCAACATTGATGATTGGAATATTCATATTCGGAGGTGCTAAAATACCAATGATTGTCCTGATGATTTTCTGGGGACTGCTTGCAGGTATTGGTAATGATATTTCACAATACTGGATGGTTTCAGCAGCAACTGATGCTCCTGAATTCGCAAATGGAATATTCTTAAGTATGGGAAATGTCGGAGTCACTCTAGGAACAACAATCGCCGGAGCAGTAGTTGCAGGAATGGGTGTCCAATATGTCATGATTGCAGCTGTTGTGGTGATGATTATCGATTTAATACTGTTATCTATCAGAACATACAAATATCCAATTGAGGCATAAAAATGACATTACCTGCTCAATTCAAAAAAGAAAATTCAGAAAATATATTCATATATCACTATGTCGAAGAAATGATAGCTGATTATACAAAATATGTCAAAGAAACATTCGATGACTCTGACATTACTGTTGCTGAACTGCCGTTTCTAATAAGGATTAGATTCAGTGAAGAAACTACACAAAAAGAATTGGTGGAACTGTTTAGGGTCAGTGAAGGATATACTGCTAAACTGTTAAGGAAATTTGAAGAAAAAGGATATCTGACTCGATGCGAAGATCCGACAAACCGGCGTAAAAAAATTGTCGAATTAACTTCTCGAGGAATTGAAAAAACAGATGAGTTAATTGAATTGATTAACGGTTGGGAAATAAAGGTAACAAAAAATATGAGTGATGAAGAGGTTAAAACGCTAAAATCTTTATTATTTAAAGTAGTTGAACCGTAATGATTTTAATTTGATTTAAATCATCGATAATAACATTACTAATACTAAAATACAGTTCTTAGAGGGCTACAGAAACATTTTCATTTTCATGAAAAAAAGTAGCTATTAATTATATATAACTTAAAAATTAAATCATTAATTAATTAAAATTATTGGAGAGAGGTTAATATGAAAGGAGATGTATATTACGGAAAAGGAATCAGGGAACTCGAAGGCGAATATCCTGATTTATATGAATTGGTTTCTGATATAAACAGTACTGTTTGGAATGCTAAAGTATTGGATTATAAGACTCAAAAATTGATTGCTATCGGAATTGCCGCTTCACGTGCCGATGCAAGAGCTACCAAAAAACAGATCAGGAGCGCTATTGAAGTATTAGGTATTACAAAAGATGAAATTGTGGATGTCTTAAGAGTAGTCCTGTTGACTTCAGGTATGCCTGCATTCTCCAAATCACTTCAAATCTTAAACAGTGTTGTTGAAGCTATTGAAGAGGAAAGGGAAGATAAGGCTTAATTCTTCTCTTATTTTTTTTAGTATTGTATTTTAATGCTATTTAACCTAAAACCTGATAGATCATCTCACCTATAAAAAACAGAATAAAGAGAATCATCCCATAATTTAAGTATACGGTTCTAAATGGATTTTTCAGACTGATTTGTGTTTTTGAACCGTTGAATCTTGCCTTTTTAATTTTGGTCAGTCCGTAAAGTCCAATCAGTATAAAGGTTAATATGATTGCAAAGTATCCCAGGATTACCAATGCATCAATTGGATTGAGACTTGTTTGGATATTTGCTACTGAATTTGCAAGGATTAGGCTCACGACCGATCCCATAAAGTTCACAATCGCATGCAGGATTATTGTGTAGGTTATCCTTCCGGTTTTGATGTAGACATATGCGAAAAATCCTCCCATCAGAAATGCATAGAAGAACTGGTTAAGGTTTCCATGGAAAAAGGCGAACAGCACTGCCGATAGGATTATGGACACCTTTGCCCCGTACTTGATTGTCTTGTCGATTAGAAATTTCCTGAAAAGGATTTCCTCACATATCGGGGCGATTATGCTGATCAGCACCAGATTGATCCAAATGTCCGTGCTGTTGATGAGTTCCTGAACGGGATTTGAAATGTCATTTTGCATTGCGCCGCTCAAAAGCATTGTGATGATTAAACCGATTATGTTTCCAATCCACATTAACGTGATTGTAATTCCTGTGTATAGGATGAATGTTTTTGCACCGACGCTTTTCTTTTCGATTTCAACGTCATCCAATTTTTTCATCAGCCAATAGAAGATTGGAAATGGTAGAATATAGCTGCATAATGATGATAGAGCGGTCAATATGTTTATGTCACTCAGATATTTCGGATTTATCATGGAAATTATATTGACGATGATTATCTGAAATATTATTGCTATTATGCCCAGTATCAGGTAATTTGCCCCTATTTTTGAGAAAAACTTTTTATGAATGTTCAATTTTTCACCTATATTCATTAATTATATTTTTACAATATAAATCTTATTATAGTTTTTTTTGCATGGGGATTTTTCTAAAGTTTTTATATTATTAAAACATAATTTAATATGTATAAAAAAATTTTTGATTAAGTGATTTAATGTTTGATAATTATAAGAATAAGTTTATTCCATTGATTTTACCAATCTGCATAATTATCTTCTGGTATCTTATTACCGAAGGATTTGGCATTATCAATCCATACATCCTTCCTGGTCCGATTACAGTTTGTCAGTCAGCCTGGGAGTTGATATTGAATGGAAAGCTTCTAACAAACACTCTGGATACTTTATATAAGGTATTCGGCGGTTTGATTTTAGCGTCTGTTGTTGCCATTCCTTTAGGAATTCTTCTCGGATGGTATAAGACTCTCGAAGACATTGCAACTTTGGTAATCAGTGTATTAAGACCGATTCCTCCTGTTGCATGGATTCCATTTTCCATCCTTTGGTTTGGAATAGGCATGTTTCCGGCAGTTTTCATTATTTTTATGGGTTGCGTATTCCCGATATTGGTCTATACAATTGATGGAGTTAAAAGAACTGATAAGGTTTTAATTGAATCAGCCCAAACTTTGGGAGCAAGCGATTGGAATGTTTTAAAAAGGGTAATTCTGCCTTCAACAGTTCCATATATTGTTTCAGGTTTGAAAGTCGGAATTGGTATTGCTTTGATGTGTACAATTTCAGCTGAAATGGTTGGTTCAAGCAGTGGTTTAGGTTATATGATTCTGACAGCAACTAGTTTATTTGATCCGGGTACAACAGTTGTTGGTATGTTAGATATAGGGTTAATAGGTATCATATTTGATTATGTATTTACTAAAGCCCAGGAAAGGATATTCTGGTAGGTGTTAATGTGTCAATTGAAGTAAAAAATATTAATAAATCATTTGTAAGTAAAAAAACAGACCAGCTATCAGTTTTGGAAGACATTAATTTAACCATTGAGGATGGTGAATTAGTCTGTCTTTTAGGTCCTTCCGGTTGTGGAAAAACCACTCTATTAAGATTAATTGCAGGTCTTGACCAGCCTAGCTCCGGTGAAATCATTGCCAACGGTGAAAAGGTTACCAAGCCGTCTGGGGATAGGGCAGTGATTTTCCAGCAGTATTCATTATTCCCATGGCTGACTGTCCTGCAGAATGTTACTTTCGGTTTGGAGATGACAAACAAGGGAGCTAAGGAGGAAAATATCGCTGCCGCTGAGAGATACCTGACAAGTGTGGGTTTAATTGATTTTAAGGATAGCTATCCTCATGAACTTTCAGGTGGTATGAAACAAAGGGTTGCAATTATCAGATCCCTGCTTAATCATTCGCCTATTCTTCTTATGGATGAGCCGTTTTCTGCATTGGATATGCAAAATAGGCACAAGCTTCAGTCACAGCTCATAGGCGTTTGGAAAAGATTCGAAAACACAATCGTTTTCGTAACCCACGATGTTGATGAGGCTGTGTATCTGGCAGATAAGATTGTCATCATGGGCAAAAACCCCGGAAGAATAGATAATGTCATTGAAGTGGATATTGAAAGGCCAAGAAAAAGAGATTCAAAGGAATTCATCGCACTTCAAGAGTCAATTGTAGAAAAATTAGATATGGGAGAATAGTTATATTTTAGCTATTAATGTCCCATAATTTCCATTTTTTATTCCTTCATAAACATAATCCATCGCCTTTAGACAGGAATCCATTAAGGAATTGTTTTTTGCCAAATATGCGGTTATTGCAGATGACAGATTGCATCCTGAACCGTGTAAGTTATCGGTTTCAATCAATTCCTGTTTTTTTATTGTTATTTCATCATCGATGTTGATTACATTAATTCCGTCCAAATGTCCGCCGGTAATGAAACAGTTGCAGTCAATAAGTTCTGTTGCCTTTACGGCATCTTCCTTGCTGTTTATTTTAATTCCACTTAATCTTTCAGCTTCACTGACGTTTGGAGTGGTCAATATGGAATTTGGAAGCAAATGTCTGTTAAAAGCGTCGGCTATGTCTCCTCCAGTCAAATCTCCCCCTGAAGTTGCAACCATGACGGGGTCAACCACCGCCTTTAGATTATACTCCCTAATCTTTTTAGCTGTCAATTTGATTATTTCCGGTGAGTAGAGCATGCCTGTCTTGATGAATTCCACTTCGTAGGCATCCATTACGGAATCTATCTGCTCTTCAATGTATTCAGGTGAAACAGGTTGTGTTGAAAAAAATTTATAGGGATTTTGAGAAGTCAGGGCGGTTACGATTCCGGTACCATAAACTCCAATAGCCTGAAATGTCTTCAAATCGGCAAAAACCCCTGCGCCTCCTGACGGATCAACGCCTGCAATGCTCATCACTATCATCTAATCAGCTCTTGTGACTTTAAGGCGTTCGGATCCACGGAATGACTCGACAGTGACCTTAAGCTCCTTCAGGTATTGCCTGGTGTGGGTTTTCTCACCGTGAATCATGATTTCACCCAGGTCTTCAGTGGTGTTGACGTCCAATGCCATGAAAAATGAATCGTGAACCTGCGGATTAAGTTTTTTCCGCTCGGCTGCCTGCACATGTTCCTTATAGCTGAATCCTTCATATCTTGTTCTGATGGCCATCGGCTTCATTATGATCATGTTTGTTCCTCCGCCTTTTGATGGAACAATTATGAAATCCAGGCTTTTGGATGCGTCAATCAGCATCTGAACATTGGTTTTGCCAATCAGTGGAATGTCTGAAGGAACTATAATTACCTTCCTTGTTTTTCCTTTGCAGATTTTCATAGCCTGTGTGAGGGCCTTGTTCAGGTTGGAATTGTCATTTTCCTGTATGGTGTTCACATTGAGGCTTTCTGCATATTTTAACACATCTTCATCCCTGCTGATTATGAAAATCTTGTCCACATGCTTTTTTAAGGTATCAGTCACGTCCCGAAGCATTGCCTTTAGGAGGTTTTCCCTCTCTTCGGCAGATAAAAATGGGGAAAGCCTGGTTTTTGCATTCTTGAATGTGGTTACTGGTATTATCGCATAAATGTTGTCCATATTATCACTAGTATGTTTTGGCAATTAAGGCAATGTATTTTGCATCTTTTCCGCTGGCTATGCATTTGCCTTCAGACACTTCTTCCTGAATGCCTAAAACGTCATAGCCGGTTTTTTCTTCGATTTCATGGCCGACATCCTCATCTCCGCACCAGTAGAATTTAACGACATTTCCGGATTCTACAAGTTCTGGAATATCTTCAAGGTTTTCTGCAAATTTAACATGCTCATTCTGGAATTCCCATGCCTGTGAGGATAAGTTTTCAGAAGATTTGTCCAATAAGTCAATTACATTGTCAACAAGATTGTCATCCAATTGAATTTCAATCTTTTCTCCTTCGTCACGTCTCATTGCAACGGTGATATTGTTTTCCAGGTCTCTTGGTCCAAGTTCAAGTTTGACTGGTGTTCCTCTAAGTTCCCAGTCGTTGAATTTTTTGCCCGGCCTGATGTCCCTGTCATCAAGCTGGACTCTCAATCCTGCTGCCTCTAACTGCTCTTTGATTTGTGAGCATTTTGCAAGAACTTCCTCTTTTCCTTTCTTGAATAGGATTGGAATTATGGTAACTTGATTCGGTGATACTTTTGGTGGTAAGCGTAATCCGGTTTCATCTCCATGAATTCCAATGACGGATGCGATAACCCTGTCGGACACTCCTGCACAGGTCTGATAAACCAATTTGTGTTCTCCGTCCTTGTCTTCAAAGGTAATGTCAAATGTTTTTGCGAATGTCTGGC
The DNA here is from genome assembly GCF_015062905.1 of Methanobrevibacter thaueri. Lineage (GTDB taxonomy): Archaea > Methanobacteriota > Methanobacteria > Methanobacteriales > Methanobacteriaceae > Methanocatella > Methanocatella thaueri_A. The sequence continues at coordinate 51,039 of NZ_SUTK01000007.1, read as the reverse complement.
CTAAATTGTGTATTGTACCTATTTGCAGGGTTTTACCGTTTGGCATTATGGCATCAAAGGCCATTGTATAGTCTGAACCCGGGAACTTGTCCCATTCAGGCCTTTTGGAGATTAAGTATGGGATTCCCAAATCATCAAAGAATTCCTTATACATTTCAATGAAGTCCTGGATTTGCTCGTCGGATTCCTCTTTGGTTGCGTGTGCGGTATGGGCTTCCTTAAAGGTAGTGATTTCCCTTACCCTGATTAGAGGTCTGGTATGTTTTGTTTCGTATCTGAAAGTGTTTACAATCTGATACATTTTGATTGGCAGGTCAATGTGTGTCCTGATCCATAATGAATACATCGGATATATTGCGGTTTCACTGGTTGGCCTTAAGGCTAGCTGTTCGTTCAATTCAGTCTGTCCGCCTTTTGTTACCCAGTATACCTCATCTTCAAATCCCTTAACATGTATTCCTTCCTTTGCAAGTTCAGTTTCAGGAACAAGCATTGGGAACAGTACCTCATCATGGTCCTTATCCAATAAATTTTTAATAATGTTCATTGAATGTTTCCTTATCTGAAAACCGTATGGTCTCCAAACTGCCATTCCCTTAATAGGATATCTTGAATCGGTTATGTCTGCTTGTTCTAAAATGTCATGAAACCATTCGTCAAAATTTTCCACCATATCACCTAAAATAATTTTTTATAATATTAAATTATCTGTTTTTAATAAGTATTAAACTTATTTAAAGATAAATTATTTATAATTATCAATTAAATATATATTAATGTATAATTAACATTTAGGAGATATCATGAGCAACAGGAGAATACAGATGCCCCGTGAAGTTTACATTGATCCGGGCATTATAAAAGATACTGGTGAGATTTGCAAATCTCTGCATTTGGATAAAAAGATTCTGATTGTTACAGGTGCGCATACATATGATGTTGGTGCAATACCTGTAATGGAAAGCCTTGAAAGGGAGGATATGGAATTTGATGTGGTCAAAGTTGACAGAGCATCCTATGAGTCCATATCTGAAGTTGAGGAACTGATCACTCCGGACACAACCGTTTTGGGTGTTGGCGGAGGAAAGGTTATTGATGTGGCCAAGTTATCTTCATATAATCAGGGTGTCTATTTTGTATCCATGCCAACAACCGCTTCTCATGATGGTATCGTATCTCCTTTGGCATCAATCAAAAACCCTAACACTTCAATATCAGCAACTGCGCACTCCCCGATAGCGGTCATTGCGGATTCCGAAATCCTTGCACAATCCCCATTCAGGCTTTTGGCTGCAGGATGTGCGGACCTGATTGCAAACTTCACTGCCATCAAGGATTGGGAATTGGCACACAGGCTTAAAAACGAAGCGTTTTCAGAGTCAGCTGCTGCATTGTCAATAATGTCAGCGCACCTGATTACTGACAACATCGCCAATATCAAGCCTAATCTCGAGCCTAGTGCAAGAATAGTCATGAAATCACTTTTCAGCGGGGGAATGGCAATAAGCATCGCAGGTTCATCAAGGCCTGCAAGCGGATCAGAGCATCTCTTTTCACATGCCCTTGACAAGATTCTTGACAAGCCTGCACTTCACGGCGAGCAGTGCGGTATCGGAACAATCATGATGATGTATCTTCATGGAGGGGATTGGAAGGCAATAAGGGACTCCCTAAAGGCCGTGCAGGCCCCTACCACTGCAAAAGAACTTAACATTACTGATGAGGACATTATTGAAGCTCTGATGATGGCTCATGAAATCCGACCTGAAAGATACACTATTTTAGGAGACAATGGAATTTCAAAAGAAGCTGCATATGAATTGGCTTATAGAACAGAGGTGATTTAATGATAACACTGATAGGTATAGATTTAGCGAAAAAAGGTCAAGAGTTTATTTTTCTAGGTCCTGCCAAGGAATGTGAAGACTGCAGATTTAAGTCATCCTGTGTTGGAAACCTGGAAGTGAACAGGAAATATGTTGTAACTGAAGTAAAGGAAAACGAGCAGAACTGTCCGATACATTCTGGAGGCAAGGTAATTCCTGTTGAGGTTGACAGAGCCGAAATAGACATACTAACAACTTCAAAAAACATCTTTGAAGGATCAACATTTACATATAATGCTCCTGACTGTGATGAAAACTGCGATTATCATGACTTGTGTTTCCCTGAAGGATTGGTTGAAAACGACAAGTGCATCGTATTGGAGAACAATGGAAAGCATGATGGGGAATGCAAGAAAGGATTGAAACTTAATAACTTAACTTTAGGATTTGTGATTTAAATGAAAGATACTAGTAGCAATAGCTCTTCTAAAATGAATGCAGGATACAAGGCTGCAGAATATGTCGAAGATGGAATGGTCTTAGGGCTTGGAACAGGTTCAACCACACACTTTTTCATTGAAAAGGTGGGCATGAGAATCAGAGATGAAGGAATAAACGTTATGGGAATTCCAACATCATTCCAATCATTGTTGAAGGCAAAGGAATGGAACATTCCAATCACAACATTGGAAGAGCATGACATTGACCTGTCCGTTGATGGAGCGGATGAAGTTGACTCAGAGTTTAATCTGATTAAGGGTGGAGGAGCCGCCCATACTAAAGAAAAGATTGTAGATTATGCTGCAGACAAATTCATAGTTATAGTTGACGAATCCAAAGTCGTTGATGAATTGGGAAATTTCCCGGTTCCTGTCGAAGTGCTTCCGGACGCATCAAGAATGGTCATTAAGGAACTTGAAGACATGGGAGCAACCTGTGAGATAAGGATGGCCCAAAGAAAAGACGGTCCTGTAATAACCGACAATGGAAACTTTGTAATAGATGCCAAATTCGAAAAAATCGAATCACCTGCTCACCTTGAAATCGATTTGAATGCAATTCCGGGTGTTGTGGAAAACGGAATCTTTTCACAGATGGTTGATAAGGTAATCATCGGAACCGATGACGGCACCAAAGAGCTATAGTGATTCAAATGCCTATGTTTGACATTCCTGATATGAGGGATTTGACATATAAGATTGCTATCGTATTTGGAGCAATAATTGTAATCTATGGCGTTTTGTGGCTATTGGTTAATTTGGGATTGATTCCTGCTATTATTGCAGCGGTATTTCCGCAGATAGTCCTGATAATCATCGGTCTGTTTATAATTTACACTGCCGTTGACCGCAGAAAAAAATATTACTGATTTTTTTTTAAAAAAAGAAAGTTTGAGAAGAGAAATAATCTCTTCTATTTCATTTTAATTTTAACTTTTGCGGTGGTTTTGCTAAAGTATTTGTTTCCTGTAAAAGTGACAGTGCTTTTGAAAGTTCCTTTTTTAGTGAATTTTTTAATTTTAAAGGTTGCTTTTCCTTTAGAATTAGTTTTGGCGGTGAACTTTTTATTCTTGATTTTGATAGTTACTTTAACTCCACTGATTGCTTTACCTGATTTGGATTTTAGGGTAATTGCATACTTTTTGGTTTTGGATTTAGCTTTAAATGTTTTCTTTTTGGCTGTAATTTTGCTTGCTTCTTTGGTTACTTTGATTGTAGCTTTTGCAGTTGTTGCTTTGTATGCATCATCGCCTTTGAATGTAATTGTTGACTGTTTGGAGCCAGTTGCTGTAGCAGTTAATTTGAAAGTAGCTACACCATTGGAATTGGTTTTTGCAGTAATGGTTTTTCCATTGAAGTTAATGGTAACTTCTTTGTTTTCAAGAGTTTTTCCGTTGGATTTAAGGGTAACTTGATAGTTAGATCCTTTAGCGATAGCCTGTAAGTAGAATGTTTTTCCAGGAGCAGTCAATGCAGCGGAAGCTCTATCATCCACAACTGTAATTGCTGCTTCGGTATTGCCTGCCTTATTGTAATAGTCGCTGACGGTATGCACTTTTGCAGTATATGTTCCGGTTGTTAAAGCTAGATTGATGGAAGCGGTTCCGTTTTCATCAGTTATGAACTCTTGCACATTTCCATTGATGGTTACGGTTCCTGCTTTATTGGCCAGTGCTTTTCCGGTAATGTTCTTTAAGGTAATTTCCAATGTGCCTTTTTTGTATCCGACAGTCACATCAGCTGCACTTAGGTTCACATTTTTGGAGTCGCCGTAAGTTCCTACAACTTTTGCTCCGATTTTGTCATAATATTTATTTTCGGATTTTACAAGGAAATGTTCAAAGGTAGGTGGGAACGGTAATTTGTCAGGTTTGTATGTATTTTTACCTATAGTGACATTATAATATCCTCCACCAAGTATGATTGCAATTCTGCTTTTAATAAAGGTGTTGTCGAAAATATATTCATTTCCAGATCCATAACAGGTAATTGAACTGATTTTTGAGTTGGATATTGTATTTCCGTAAACCTTATGTCCGCTGGAATGTAGGAGGTATATTCCTTCTTTAGAACCGGAAACGCTGTTGTTAAAGACAGTAACTCCACTTCCCTGATTGAATCTTACGTCTATACCGTGGTTGTATGCATTGGTGATAGTATTATTTGCGATTATTGAATTTTTACATCCGAAGCATAGTATTCCTGTTGTGTACTGATTGCTTACTTTGTTGTTTGTGATTATTGCATTTGGACGTCCTTGTTGTCTTTCACCTATAAACATACCCCATGAAGCACCATTAATATTACATTGGGTAATGGTAAGGTTTGGACTGAGTATTGAATAGATACCCGCTGTACAGTATTCTCTTAGATTTTGGTTTGTTCCGATTGTTGTGGTGTCATATCCAGGATATCTGCATTCAATATTTAATTTGCTCACAGTAATGTCTGAAGCATTCATGCAGTATAATACAGCTGAATAACTTACTCCGAATCCTCCTTCATTGGTTTTGTTTTTTATTCTTTCAGGAACCAAATCAAGGCTTGCGGATTCATAACTGATTAATGTTGCATTGTTTCCAATCACTTTAATGTTCTTTTCGATGTAAATGCTGATATTTTCAAATATTGCGTTTTCTTCAAAAATTAATGTGTCCCCATCTTTCATGTTATTGATTCTGTTCTGAATTTCTTCATTTGTCATTCCAGAGGTTATTAACACTTCATCGCCTGTTGGTTTTAAGATGGTGTTATAGTCAATAACGATAGGTCCTGGAATAGGGATTTCACTATATTCCACATATGTGATGTTTGAAAGGCTGCTGTCAGTGTGGGTACCCATCATTGAGTCCATACTTGCATAATCGGCTTTTGCTTCAGCAACATAATATTGGAAAGACGGTGGGAACGGCAATTCATCAATTTTCCATTCATTTGTTCCAATGGTAATGTTATTGTATCCGGTATAAGCTCCTCCTTGAGGTGCTCCTCCACCTAAAAGAATGCCTATTCTAGAGTTGTATAACTTATTGTCTTTGATGGTAATATGGCTTGCACCACAACATGTAATTGAACTTACAGTACAATTGATAATTGTATTTCCAGTTACAACATGTTTAGGTGAGTGCAATAGGTAAATTCCCTCTTTTGAACCGATAACAGTGTTGTTTAATACTTTAACATTTGGTCCGACACCATGCCTTACATCAATACCGTGATTTTTGGCATTGATTATTGTATTGTATCTGATTATGGTTCTTTTTGATTGGAAGTTCAGGATTCCTGTAATCAATTGATTCATGATTGTATTATTTTCTATTGTTCCATCATCACAATTTTGGAACCAGATACCCCAGGAACAGCCATCAATTGTAATGTTGGATATTGTGGTATGGTTTGAAAAATAGTTATATATTACACAATTTGTGTATTTTGGATCATCAGTTCCGGTTGGGGTTGCAGTCCCGCTGTTTGCACCTGCAACAAAATTAATGTCTTTTAAAACAACATCATTTGCCTTAAGGATATATAAAGTTGCCTTATTTGTAATGGCATATCCTCCCTCGGTTGTTTTGTTCATTATGATGTCTGGAATATTATCATTGCTTGGGTTGTCATAACCATATAATGTGGCACCATTACCGTTGATTGTCACGCTTTTATTAATGTAGATGCAGATGTCATGATAGTCTCCCTTTTGGAAGTTTAATGTATCTCCATCGTCCAAGGTATTGATTTTTTCTTGAATCTGATTATTGTCATCTGTAGTTTCAATTGTAACTTCTTTGCCAGCTGCAATGTTGTTATCTTCGGACACTTCCAATATGTCGCTAGCATTATTGTCAATATTGGAGGTATCTTCTGCGGATATTGCATTTGTGGCTAAGAATACAATTAATACTAACAAAACAGCTAATATTAAACTCTTCTTATTCATAATATTTCCTCTAAAATCTTTTTAAACAATTACTTGATCATAAAAAATTATATCGATAAGCAATTAATTTAATATTGATTTTCATATTATTTAAATTAAAATGTCTTAAATTCTTGATATAACACTGTTAAGAATAGTTATTTGTTGTAATTTGACTCATATCGTTTTAAATTTTTAATATAATGCCGTTATATAGGTTAGATTTATATATATTTGATATCAAAATATTATCATTAATCAATATTATTCACATAGATAAATTTTTACTTTTGAGGTTAATTTTTCTATTAAAGTTATTTGATTATAAAAATAGTAATTAGGAAGTTTTTAATATGGATAAAAAAGTATTTAATCTTTTTTTCATATCATTATTGTTCTTATTCTTAGTTTCATCAGTCAGTGCAACTGATATTCAGGATGACAATATGACTATCCTTTCTAGTGGAAATAATCATTTCATCACTTCCGATTTGTCAAATGATGATATACAGTCACAATTTGATAATGCAAATGATGGAGACACTTTTGAATTTACAGACCCTGAGTATCAGGACATATCTTTGGTTGTAGATAAGAAATTGAACATCATTTCAAAAAAGGATAGTGTAATTTATGTTTCTGATGAAGTGAGCGATAAAGCTAGGGATATGGGAATAGATAAAACTTTCGGATTTTACTTTACATCAAACGCAGCAGGTAGTATCTTATCTGGAATAAATATCGTTGCATCTAACAGCGATTATGGAATAGTTGCAGATAATACAAGAAATATCAAAATAACCAATAATAATGTTACTGGTGGAGGAAATGGTGTTTTGATAAAGAATTCAGATAAAATTACCATGTCTGAAAACGACATTTCAAAAGCCAAGCAAAATGGAGTGCAAATTCAAAATGTAAAGAATAGTATTGTTGAGAGGAATGTTATTTCACTCAATAAAAAATCAGGCATCGAAACATCAAACATTGAATATTGCAAAATATTGAACAATACTATTCATCACAACGGCTTGAACGGAATTTCCACATTCAACAAATCTTCACATACTTTAATTTCAGGAAACAATGTTTATGAGAATACCAACGGAATTTACATCAATTCCACATCAACCAATGATGTTGTAAAGTCAAATTCCATGACTCATAACAGGAAAGACCCAAGGTCCAACATGGGAGGATTTGAAACCGGTAACGGGTTGCTGTTTGGATCAGGATTTAAAAGCCAAGGGGATTCAATACTTAAAGTCGAATATAATTATCTGGCTCACAATGAATTCTATCAGGCCAAGAATTATTGGGAAAATGAAAACTTTGAATTAGGTCAGAATTGGTACAATTCAAATGATCCTACAAACACATTTGTCTGCCCAAGACTTTTAGCATCTCTAATGACATTGGATACATTTTCCGTCAGTAATACATTAACCCTTCAGCTAAGGGATTCCTCCGGAAGGGCGGTCAATGAGTTTGCAACATTCCAGACAAATGTTGAAGTCGATGGAAACGTGTATACTGCAACTTTTGTCAACGGTAGGGCTAGCGTTACTCAGTTGGACCCTAATGTCGACCATAATGTCAGAGTTCAGATTGCCGATGAATATTACAGATATGATGTTAGGGATGCATCCGGTGAAACTGGTGATGCAAAGGATTCAAAAACCTCAGCAAGTGAGGATAATTCTGGTTCTAGCGGAAGCAGTGCAAGTGGAACTTCTGAAGTTCAGGGAAATTCCAATTCCCAAGGCGCTTCAAATGGGGGAGATTCATCAGGTTCACATATTGCAAATTCAGACAAATCCGGCAATTACGGAACTAACAGTTCAGATATTCCGTCTCAAGACACATCTGATAACGGTAATGATGCACTGTCCAATGGTGATTTAAATGCAGGCGATTCCGGAAGCGGTGATGCAATGGATGAAGGAAAAGCATATGAGATAATTCCTCCGGTCACAACATCAAAAGAGCTTACCAATACATCAGGGCTTGTGGTATTAAGTATTCTATCTATCATGGGAATGCTTATCTATGGATATTGGCGTAAAGATGAATTCGAACATTAAAATTTTCCTTTTTTTCTTTTTTAATTTATTAACTACTTTTAACAAATATTTAATCAATGACAGTCAAAAATCATTCCATTAAAATAAATACGAACAGAAACTTTGAAATCATTGACATCACATCTAAAATCAACGAACTGATTGATGTTGAAAACGGAATAATCTCCATTTTTTCAAAGCATTCCACATCCGCCATTGTTGTCAATGAAAACGAATCCGGTCTATTGAACGATTTGGAATTCACTTTAGATAATCTCATTACTGATAAGTTTACATATCAGCATGACAGAATCGATGACAATGCAAAGTCTCATCTGAAATCATTTCTGCTTTCATCAAGCGAGTGTCTTCCAATCAAAAACGGCAGATTGGATCTGGGCACCTGGCAGTCAGTTTTTTTCATAGAACTCGATGGGCCGAGACATAACCGAACCATAAGTTTAACAATAATAGGGGAATAATATATTAATAAGATGTGAATAATAGGAGAAATTTTTATGGATGATGAAACTCTAAAAACTTATGGATATGTAATCAGCTCTTCATATAGGGAAAAATCAGTCAAATCTCTTAACAATGGAGACAAGATACCGACCGATCTGGCGGAAGACATCGGAATTCGCACCAATCACATTTCAAAGGTTTTGCGTGAGCTTAAGGAATGCGGTGTTGCGGAATGCATAAATGAGGAAAAACGCAAAAATAGAGTATACAGGCTAACACCTAAGGGTGAAGATGTAGCTAAACTTATCGATTAATGTTAATTTTTTAATGTGGTGTTTTTAAATTGAGGCGATGGACAATAATTTTGATAGCTATTATAATTCTTTTATTTATTTTGATACTCATCTTTAATTATTATGGCACTTCACCACAGGTCAATGAGTACGCCCAAATGGAAACCCAGATGAGAAAATTGTGGTATTGAAAAAGAATTTAGTTTAGAAATTCTATTTCAAACGCAATTACCGGGTACTCTAAAGTAAAGTTTGTAATTACTTCAGGGGAAACCTCACCAAAGAAACCTTTAACGGAACCTTTTTCAGCCGCACCGGTTACATCGGCAACTCTTCCCGGAATGAATGTCTTGTTTTCACTGTCAGATATTTCCATTGAATAGCCGAGATTGGACAATACGCTTGTAACGACAGATTTGATTTCTGTAAAGTTTGCGGATGAATGACAGATTACTCCAGCTAATTTTTTGGAAGCGACAGTCTTGTTTTCTGTGGTTTCGTCAAGGTATAGCACGTCACCTATTTCAAAGATCTTTTGAGGCAGGTCCTCATGCTTGTTGTCCTCCAAGAATTCCATCAGGGAATTGATCAGGCTTGTTCTAATCATGGTTCTGTCAATTGTAATCGGTCTTGCAACCTGAACATGAGGCTTTTCTTCCTGATTCATGTTTTTGTAGTGTGCTTCCTCACTGGTAAGCATCAGGCTCATAACTTCCTGGAAGCCTAAACCGATCATCACTTCACGGATTATGCTTTCTGCCTTAAACCAGTTGTTTTCATAAGCTACAGTATTGATGTCAGGCAATTCGGCCACAACATCGTTGATGTGGTATTGCACTGCGATATTTTCAACAATATCGACTTCGTGCAGGATGTCCACCCTATATGCAGGAATGATTGCCTTAACCTCATTGTCATCAATGATTTCAGCATCAAAACGGGCCTTTAAAAGCAAATCATGAATGTCCTGTGCAGTCAGGCTGGTTCCACCAATCAGTTCATTTGCAGTATCGACATGAACATTCATCTCTTGTGGAGTCAAATCAGGAGTTTTGATGGTCTTGTCTTCATATCTGACTTCCATGGATTTGATTTGTCCTCCAACTTCAGCAAATGAGGAGCAGATGATGTTTAATGCCTGGTTGACTGCCCTTTCGTCAGTACCTGTCACGTCAACAATGATATTGTGAGTGTCCTCTTTAAGTTTGGTTAGCTCTCCGTTAATGATCGGAGGCATTGATAGGACATTATCATCTTTGTCTAGAATTAATGGATATTTGTCAAAGTCTTCAATCAAATGAGCATAATCCTTACCTTTGTCATGCTCAGTCAAGATTTCATTTGGAGTCATTTCTGCATCTTTTTCTAAAGGAACAAAAGCGTTTGCGTCTTTAGGTGTTGCAATATATTTGAATGGACCTTCAACAACATCTGCATTGTGGATACCTATAGCCACTTTTTTCCTGTCCCTTCCAATAACCCAATGAAGGTTTTCTTGGAAATCCATGCAGTACTTGAGCTTGTCGCCAGTAAAGTCAACATTGTCGATTTTTGCAAATCCTATATATGGTCTGATTGCTGCAACATCCTTGTCTACAGTTACATATTCTCCGGATTCTTCAACCTTATAGTCTGGAAAACCGATTTCTTGACCGATAAATCCCTTAAAAGATCTAGCTACTCCTTCAACAGACAAATTGTCAGGTCGGTTAGGGAAAAATTCCACTTTGATTTCCTCATCATCAAAGTCTTCAATGTCACTAGACATCATAGGTAAGGTGTCTATTAATTCATCTTTGTCCATATCTATTCCTAAATCTTTTAAATCTTGATATTTGAATGTTATAACTGGCATTTAATAACTCCATTACTTTATAATCCATAAATTAAAATGAAAAATAGAGACTCAACTGCAAAGTGAAGCGCTCTATGTTCTAACTCGCCCATATTGCGTATGAATACTGTATGGGTTACATCAATTACAAAATGAACAAGGGCTGCTAGAATTCCAACAGTAGGATTTAAAAATACTATTGACAGTACAATGAAATGAAATCCTGCTTCCATAATCTCATGAATTACCCAGGTTTGCCAGGTAGAATGTGTGGATTGTTGGATTATTCCACCTAAAATGATGTAGAAGTTATTTAAAACTTTCCACATTAGAGTGGTGTGTAATATATCGCTTATAGCTAAAACAATTGCAACATAAAACCATAATAAATTCATTCTTTTACACAGTCCTTATTTTTGATAATATTAATAATATGATTTTTTTATATAATATAGTTAACTATTTTTGCATTGTTTTCACTTCGTAAAATTGTTTTCACTTTTTAATATTGATTTAACCTAATAAAATTGCTTTAATTTATAACTAACTACTTTAAATAGTTTTAAAATGATAATCAAATCGTGGAACTGATTTAAAATTAGTTTCATAGGAGGATTTTTTTAAAATGAAAAAAAGCGCTAAAATAGTAATTGCACTGCAAGTAATTTCAACAATTACTGCTATTGTGCAATTACTATGTACTATACTAGGGGGATGATTAATTTATCATCCCTCATGTATGGTAATTATATGCGCTTTTTCATTTATAAATCTTTTCCATGTAAATTAATAGTTATTTTTTGTGTTAGGAGGTAAACAACAATGGTACTTTTGTTGATAATCGTAAATATAATTTTAATTTTGCTGTTTCTAATGGTGTTGTATAAGAATTCTAATTTAGAATATCGAAATATATTAATGAGTTTAATAATTATTCAAATAATTTTAACATCAATAAACCTATTGCTTCAATCACTTTAAAAATTTTTTAAATTTAGAAGTTTAATCTTTCTTTTTCAATTCCATAATTACTTTTTTAAATAATAAACTACATAATTAATAATATTATTTTTACTTAATTATTTTAGGAGAAAATATATGTCAAACCAAGAGATTCCTAAAGACTATGATTTTAAAAAAGAGAAAGTTTGGGAGCAAAAATGGGAAGATGAAAACATCTACAAATACATTGGAGATGGATCTCGTCCTAGATATATTATAGACACTCCCCCGCCATACCCAACAGGCGCCATTCACTTGGGCCACGTATTGAATTGGGTTTACATTGATATGAATGCAAGATACAGAAGACAAAAAGGATTTGACGTCCTGTTCCCACAGGGATGGGACTGCCACGGTCTTCCTACTGAAGTGAAAGTTGAAGAAACTCATGGAATCAAGAAAAATGATGTTTCAAGAGCCAAGTTCAGAGAATATTGTATTGACTTGACCACCAAAAACATTGCAAGCATGAAAAAGGACATGAAGGCAATGGGTTATTCACAGGATTGGACCCGTGAGTTCGTTACAATGAATCCGGATTACATGAAAAGGACCCAATACTCCTTTTTGAAAATGTATGAAGACGGATTGATTTATCAGGGAAAACACCCAGTAAACTGGTGTCCTCGCTGTCAGACAGCTATCGCTTTTGCTGAAGTAGAATATTCCGATAACACTACATTTTTAAACTATGTCAACTTCCCTCCGGCTGTTGAAGATTCCTATGATGATATTGCATCTTCACAGGAGTCAGGCAAACAGGCTGACCCTAAAGAGGAAGGAATTTTGATTGCAACAACCAGGCCTGAACTGATGTCTGCCTGTGTGGCTGTTGTAATTCACCCTGAAGATGAAAGGTACACTCACCTTTTAGGCAAATATGTTGAAGTGCCTTTGTCACACCAGAAAGTAAAAATCATTGCAGATGAAGAGGTAGATCCTGAATTCGGTACAGGTGCGGTAATGATTTGTACCTTTGGGGATAAGACTGACGTAAGCTGGGTTCAAAAATATGACCTTGAAGTCATTGATGTTATGGACGATGACGGCACATTGACTTCTGCTGCAGGAAGATATGAAGGAATGGACCTTCAAAGCTGTAAAAAACAGACTATTGAAGATTTGGATGCTGAAGGATACCTCTTGAAGAAAGAAGAGGTGGACCAAAATGTGGGTCAATGCTGGAGATGTAAAACTCCTGTTGAAATTCTTCTTAAGGAACAGTGGTTTGTAGCGGTCCGTGATTTGATTGAAAAGACCAAAGTTGCAGCGGATGAAATGAAATGGGTGCCTGAACACATGAAATCCCGTATGGTGAACTGGGCAGATTCCATGGAATGGGACTGGTGTATCTCAAGGCAAAGAATATTTGCAACCCCAATTCCTGTATGGTACTGTAAAGACTGTGGAAAAGTCATTTTGCCTGATGTGGAAGACTTGCCAATTGATCCGACTGTTGATAAGCCAAAACATGCATGCGAATGCGGATGTGAAGAGTTCGTACCTGAAGTGGATGTACTTGACACCTGGATGGATTCATCAATTTCACCGCTATCAATTGCAGGATGGCCTGACGAAGATTATGTTAATCATTTCCCATCAAATATCCGTCCGCAAGGACACGACATTATCCGTACATGGGCATTCTACACCACCTTACGTTGTATAGCCTTAACCGGTCAAAAGCCGTTTGACGACATTGTAATCAATGGTATGGTATTCGGTGAAGATGGAAACAAGATGAGTAAATCAAGGCCGGAATTTGTGGTCGGCCCTGAAGAGGTCATTGAAAAATACGGTGCAGACCCATTAAGGACATGGGCTGCAAACAGCGTACCTGGGTCTGACGTAATATTTGACTGGAAAGACATCAAGCACGGATACAGATTCCTCAGAAAATTCTGGAATGCATTCAGATTCATTAGCATGCAGATATTTGATGAGGAAGTTTCATATGAAGATGTCAAGGATAATCTCGGACCATTGGACTTATGGATATTGTCAAAACTCAATAACTTGAACAAAACTGTCGATGAGGCATTTGCAGACTATAACTTCGCACAGACAATCACTCCAATCGAAAGGTTCTTCTGGCATGATTTCTGTGACGAATACATTGAAGCCGTAAAATACAGATTATACACTGACGTTTCAGATGAATCCAGAAAAGCTGCAAAATACACATTAAGGACAGTTGTGGAAACATCCTTGAAATTAATGGCGCCTATTGCGCCGTTCTTCACTGAAGAGGTTTACCAATACTTCTCAGATGAGTCAATCCACACAACCTTATGGCCTGAAGTCTATGAGGAATTAATCAGTGAGGAAATGGAGACAAAAGGGGAAACTACCGTTGAGCTTATTGATGAGGTCAGAAGATTCAAATCAGCATCAAAAATCCCATTGAATGCCGAACTCGCTGAAGTGAACGTTTACACTTCCGATGAGGATTTGGTTGATGTATTCAATCAGTTTGACTCAGACATTAAGGGAACTCTAAAAATCAATGATTTGGCAATCAGCTCAGGAAAACCTGAAGTTCACGAAAAAATCATTGAAGTGGAACCTGACATGTCCCAAATCGGACCGACATTCAAAGGAGATGCCGGCAAAATCATAGGCTATCTAAAATCCACTCCTATTGATGAAATCGGTGCTGTTTTAGAGGAAAATCATGAACTGACAATTGGCGAAATTGTAGTTCCTGAAGACATGCTGAACATCAAAAGGGAGATTGTTGGAGCATCCGGTAAAAAAGTGGATATCCTCCAATCTGAAAACTTAGACATGATTGTTGAAGTAATTAGATAATTACTTCACAAAACTCTTTTTTTTTTTAAAAAATAGGGATAATTAACAACGGATGTTGTTAAATATCGTAAATGTTTACTGCATTTGGTTTGAATTCGTCTTTCTTTTTATCATAGCCTTCTTCAATATAGAATGAGACTTTGACTCCCTCACGGTATTTATTCGGATCTCCCTTAAATTCAAATCCGTTGAAGAAATATGACACTCCATCATCTCCGTTGATGAATCCGGATTTTCCATGAGGGAATATCCTGTGAATCACGCCATGAGTTGGTTGCTGATTTTTAAACTTCAGCTCTTTCCAGTATTTTTTCAGTTCCTTCTCGATTTTCCAATATTCGGTGTTTCCAGTATCCAAACCGGCATCTGCTATTTTCTCTTCTAACTCCTCATCAATGCTCCATTCATTATGGAGCCTTATTGAATAGATTAGATAGGAATGTTTCAGTGCAATTTCAGGTTCGTCATCTTCAAGCAAATCTTCAAGAAGGGAATATAATTTGATTTTTTTATCGCTGTCTCCACGACTTAATGCGGCTGAAGCGGCAAATTCGAGAGATTTGTCCTCTTCTCCTTTAAAGAAATAGTTTTCTGCAATCTCCCATTGGATATACCATTCCTTTTTGAATTTATAGATGTCTGTCAGGTATTCGATCGCTTCGTCATATTCTCCCAATTCCCTGCATGACCTGGCGATTCTCCATTTGAACCAGATATCCCCATTGTTGGTGAAGTTATCTAACTTTTCAAGGGCTTCCTTTGAAACAGCTAAACATTCATCATAGTCTTCAACTTCCTGAAGTGATTTTGATACCCAATTGTAATATTTTTCCTTGTTTGACGCCAATGTCACTTCCCTTCCGTCACTTGTTGTGAAAGAAGATGTCTTAGGACTTAAATAATTAGGATTTAACTTATCTGCCCATATAAGGAGGTTCTCATAGTCATTGTTTTTATATAGATGGTCAAGAAGCTTCATCATGGATAGGGTATATGCGCAAACACCATCCTTTTTGGAAAGGTCTTCCTGTGGCACTAACTGTGTTATTGATTCTACCGCTTCAAATAACGCTGTTTCATCTTCAGGATTTTTCACATAAAGTTGATATAAAGCCCAGCTGTAGAATCTCTTGTCCCAAATTGTAAACGCTTCCGGATGGTCAATATAGAGTGATTCGTATAAATCTTTTGCTTCTTCGTATTTTTTGCTTTGGTAATTCTTTTTTGCTTGAGCCAAATCCTTTTTAATGTTTTCACTCATGTTTTCACCACACTCATGTTCATATGTGTATAAATTGTTATATGAATTATTTAAATGTTGATGTTTAATTTTCACATTCTGTTTTAAAATCAATCTTGTAATTGCTTTAAAATTTTATTTCTTGATGTAAATATTGTTTTTACTCAATTAAAAGTATATATGTAAGTTAATGCATAATTAATTAATGGAGATGGGCTTTAATTAATTTTGGTTGAATAATTAATTCCTCCTGTGGTGTTTTAGAATTCCTTGATTTAAGTTTAAAAAAATTTCTTTTGATGGTAATGGTTGGCCTATCTCCACTATTTTCCTTGAATCAATACTTTATGATGTGGATTCATTGATGGCTGTAATTAATGAAAACGGTAGATTTAAAGTAGGTTCTCTTTGGAAGGTTATCGTAAAATATGTTCTGCCATGCTTTTTAATAATAATTTGGCTGATTGGGGTATATAACTTATTAATGGACCTTGATCCATTTGAAAAGATTGTGTATATTGTTATAACGGTGGTAGTGCTGTTATTCAGCGGAATTTTAACTAAAATTCCTTCGGATTAAATGAAAAAGATTTAATCCGAAATTTTTTTCATTTTCAAATTGGCAACTTTCCGGTGTATTGTTCTATCTCTGTTTTGGCGTTATCTAAATTCACTCCGGTTTTTTCCTCAACTGCGGATTTAACCTCAGTTAAATTGGTGCTGTTTACATAATCATTTGCCTTAGACTGCAGGTCTCCAGTCATGTTTTTTACAGTGGAGATGGTATCGTTTAAATCAGTATTGTCCGGATAAACATTTTTGTATCTTACTGATTGGGCCATATGAACCGCAATGTCCTTGTCGTTGCAACAGATTAGGATATTGTCGTGAGTGGTTTCATTAGCCAATGGAATGCAATAGAATTTGCCGTTATAATTTACTTTAATTATGTCAAATATGTGGATTTCCAATAATTCATCAGCATTTATCACGTAACATGTAAAACCGTCAATGTTTTGTTTTTCTCCATTTTTTATAAGCTCGTTTAAGGTATTAAAGCCTAATTCACTTACTTTGATAAGATTTTTGTCCTCATAACTGTTGTATGTAACAAGTATTCCCTTGTCCCAGTTCCAAATTTTGGCGCCTTCAACATTTCCGTTAAATTTGGTTTGGTTGGCAGGAACCTCTATGCTTGTTCCGTTTGGTGTTATGTCAATTCTTTCATAATTTACTGAGGTCAACATTACTAGAATAATGCCGGCTATTATGATTAAGAATATTACACCAATAATAATTATTTTTTTATTATCCATTTTCATACCTTCTTTATAGAATCCTATGTTGATTTACTAAAGCTATTGTAAATAGGAAAAAGCAATCCTATGTTAATTAAAATTATGTTTAATGATATATAAAAACAAGTAAATAAATTCATTCAGTTAAATCTTTTTGAATAACTTTTAAATAATACTTTTACAATAAATTAGTACTGTCTCTTTTTAAGAGCATGAAAAAAGTTAAATAGGGGTGAAAATATGGATGTAATAGAAATAATTAAGGATGCTTTTCTCTTTCCATCAAAAGACATAAAAGTATTGGTGATTTATGTTCTACTGTCAATATTGGCGGGGGTATTTTCTTTTATAGGAACATTTGTTTATATATTAGGATTCATTACTCCTGAATGTTTTATGTGGGGTGGAATAGCTTTTATTGTTTCAATGTTAATTGGATGGGTATTGGCCGGTTATTTAATCAGCATTATCAAATCTGGAATTGAGCTTGATGATGAAGTTCCTGGGTTTGAATGGTGGGAAAATTTCATCACCGGTTTTAATAATTTCATTGTCACAATAGTCTACTTCATAATCCCTGCATTCATTGTTGTAGTTGTGGGATATCTTACAAATATTTACGGCAATTTTATGATAATTGCTAATGAAGTTATGTCACAGGCACAAAATGTTTATATGGGAAATTCCACCTTTATATTGTCTGAAGCTGCATCTCAGGCAATTGCCAATTTGATGATTTCTTTATCTGTCACTATTATGGTTGCTTTAGTCTTATTTGTAATCTTTTCATTCTTACAAACTATGGCTCAAGCAAGATTGGCAAATACTGGCAGTCTAGGTGAAGCTTTAAATGTTGTTGAAGCAGCAAAAGACATAAGAAGAATAGGTGTAGGTAAGGTAATAGTAGTGATCTTATTGATTATCATAATTATTGCAGTTATTGAGATGATTTTATCATCTGTTCCATTTTTAGCAATCCTTTCAATAATAATAAGTCCATACTTGTTATTCTTTGCTCAAAGAGCTGTTGGATTGTTATATTCTGATATAGCTTAATTTTTTAAGCTATATATTTATTTTTTTTGATTCTATTTTTGAAATTAACCAATATCATTTTCAATTTTTTTAATAACCCTTGCGGGAACTCCAAGTGCAAGTGAATTGTCGGGGATGTCTTTAGTAACCACCGCACCGGCACCAACAACCACATTATCGCCGATGCTTACTCCAGGAAGAATTGTCACGTTGGCACCTAACCATACATCATTGCCGATTCTGATTTCTGATGCCTGTCCCAAATGTTCACGTCTTTTTTTGGGAGATAATGGGTGGCCGACGGTCGTTATTGTAGTGTTGGGACCTATCATTACATTATCTCCAATGTATACCTCTTTGATGTCAAGTATTGTCAAATTGAAGTTTGCAGTAAAGTTGTTGCCTATGAAAATGTTTTTGCCATTATCGAAACAGAATCGCTTTGCAATCCACACTTTTTCCCCTACTGAACCCAAAATCTCGCTTAGCACTTCATGCTGCTTGTCCAGATCGTCTTCTGCAAGAGAATTAAAGATATTGGCATTTTCGATTGCATGTAATTTCATTAGTGATATTTCCTCATCGTCATAGCAGTATTCAAGTCCGGCTTGCATCTTTTCTATTTCTTTCATAGTTAAATATTTATTAATTTAATTTAAAAATAGTTATTGATACAATGATTCTTAAGGTAAAAAATATTTCAGAAATAGGTGGGGTAGTTAAAGCACCACCATCCAAAAGCTATTCACACAGAGCAGTGATTTTAGCTTCACTTGCTGAAGGGACTTCTAAATTGTATGACATGCTATATTCAGAAGATACATTGTCCTCAATTAGGGTATGTAAAGCTTTAGGCGCTAAAATAAATAGGACCGATGATTATTTGGAAGTAATTGGAACCGGAGGCAAATTACATAACTCTTCTGCCGAACCAATTGATTTGGCAAACTCAGGAACTACCTTAAGATTAATGACTTCAGTTTCGTCTTTAAGCGATAATGAAGTTACTTTAACTGGTGATGACTCTTTACAAACCCGTCCGATGGGACTTCTTATGGATGCATTGTTGCCGTTGGGAGTTGAAACCAGTTCTTTAAAAGATAATGACAAGGCGCCGATCTTAATAAAGCCGGGTTATGCGGGCGGCGAAACCAATATAATGGGAAATGTCAGCTCACAGTTCATATCATCAATTCTCATTTCTGCTCCATTGTCTAAAAAGGGCGTAAGATTGTATGTATTGCCTGAATTCAAATCAAAGCCTTATGTTAATATGACATTGGATATCATGAGGAAATTCGGTGTTAAGACTCTAAAAGGGTATTATTTGAAGCATGAAAACTGCGATAAGGAGTATCAAGGCTGCAGAATTGATGAGTTCCTTGTAAGAAAGCAGAATTATGTTGCCTGTGATTATACTGTTGAGGGAGACTATTCTTCAGCATCATACCTGCTTGCACTGATTGCAATTAACGGCGGAAAAGCCAAGATCAAAAACTTGTTCAGGGATTCCAAGCAGGGTGACAAGTTCATTTTGGATATACTGCAGAAGATGGGTGCTACAATCATCCGTGGAGAGGATTATGTGGAAATCGCTTCTGAAGGAAATCTGAAGGCGATTGATGTTGACCTTTCAAATGCTCCTGATTTATTGATTACCGTTGCGGTGCTGGCGGCAATGGCTGAAGGCACAACCAACATTACTGGAGTGGCCCATGCAAGGGTTAAGGAAACTGACAGGATAGATACAACCTGCAGGGAATTGGAGAAATTGGGCTGCAAGCTAACTGAAATGGAAGATGGCATGAGCATAACAGGTGGTGTAAATTCAGGTGTTGTTGATTCACATGGAGACCACAGATTGGCTATGGCATTCAGTTTAATTGGCCTTAATCATGATATTGAAATTACAAACGGAGAAGTCTTTGACGTGTCTTTTCCTAATTTCATTGAAGCGATGGCAGAACTTGGATTTGAATTGGAGTTAAAAAATGAATAATGAAGAACGTGTTATCAAGTTGATTGAAGAGCTGGAGAGTGTTTTTGAGATAAGGACTTTCCTTGACCATGATCCGTATAAGGTTTTAATCAGAACCATACTGTCTCAAAGGACAAGGGATGAAAATACTGACCAGGCAACCAATAATCTGTTTGCCAAATATCCGGATATTTATGCTGTTGTTGATGCTCCGATTGATGATGTTAAGGAGCTAATCAGACCTGCCGGTTTTTACAATGTCAAAGCGGGCAGAATTCAGGAGGTTTCACAGATTTTGATTGACCAATATGGCGGTGAGGTTCCGGATACTGTTGAGGAAATGATTAAGCTTCCAGGTGTAGGCCGCAAAACCGCAAACTGTGTCATGGTTTTTGCCTTTGAGCTTCCGGCAATTCCTGTTGATACTCATGTTCACAGAATTTCCAATCGTTTGGGACTTGTTGACACTAAAGACCCTGAAGAAACCGAGGTTGAATTGTGCAAGATTGCTCCTGAGGAGTTATGGATCAAATTGAATGATTTGATGGTTCAGTTTGGCCAGAACATCTGCAAACCGATAGGTCCTCAGTGTGAGATTTGTCCCTGCACTGATATTTGCGATTATTTCAAGGAAAATATCTAACTAATTTTTAGTCATACCAAAACATTTATAAAGTAAAACAATGTTATATAACAATAGTTATTATAACGAATGTTATATAACTTTTAAAGTAACCCCTTTAATATGCCCTAAAATATAAATTAATATAGGAGAATAAAACATGGCAAATATTCCAAAATTAAAAAGAGGAGTACTCGATAGCATAACCGATGCTATTGGAAACACTCCAATTGTAAGATTGAATAATTTAACTAAAGACTTAGAAGCAGAAGTGGACGTCAAAATCGAATCATTCAACCCAACCGGAAGTGTTAAGGATAGGGTAGCGGTTGCAATGATTGAAGATGCAGAGGAAAAAGGCCTTCTCAAGCAAGGTTCAACTATCATCGAGCCTACCAGCGGCAACACCGGTATAGGTCTTGCATTTGCAGCAGCCGCCAAAGGCTACAAATTGATTTTGACCATGCCTGAGACCATGTCTGTTGAAAGAAGAAAATTCCTCAGTGTTTTAGGTGCGGAATTGGTATTGACTCCTGGTGCTGATGGTATGGGAGGAGCAATTGCAAAGGCAAATGAACTCAATGAGGAAACTCCGGATTCAATCATCTTGGGGCAATTCGACAATCCTGCAAATGTCAAAATCCATTTCGAAACTACCGCTCAGGAAATCTTTAGGGACACTGACGGCGAGGTCGATTTTGTTGTATCTGCTGCTGGAACCGGTGGAACAGCAACTGGTATCGCTAAAGGTTTAAAGGAACTTGTTCCAGATGTTAAGGTGGTTGTAGTTGAGCCAAAAGAATCACAAACACTTGGAAAAGGTGAAAAAGGACCTCATAAAATTCAGGGTATCGGTGCAGGATTTGTTCCGTCAATCTATGATGCCGATGTGATTGATGAGATTATTCCGGTTGCAAGTGAAGATGCGGGAAAAACTTTATTGAGTCTTGCTAAAGTGGAAGGTATATTTACAGGAATATCTTCTGGAGCTGCAACTTGGGCTGCTTTGGAATTGGCTAAAAGACCTGAAAATAAGGGTAAAAGAATAATAGCCATCTTACCTGATAACGGTGAAAGATATCTCTCTGTAGACTGGTTATTTGAATAAGATTAAGTATATATACCATATGTTATATAATTTAAGTATAACATATTGTGAGGTTTATCAATGTTTGACAATTTGAAGGCTGAAATTAAAGCTATTAAAGAAAAGGATCCTGCCGCAAGGTCCACATTGGAGATTTTTCTATGTTATCCCGGTTTTTGGGCCCTGTTTATGCATAGGATTAGTCATTGGCTTTGGATTCATTCTTTCAAGCTTTTGGCCCGTATGAATTCCAACTTGGCCAGATTCCTTACGGGTATTGAAATTCACCCTGGTGCAACATTTGGTAAACGAGTATTTATTGATCATGGTATGGGTGTTGTAGTCGGCGAAACCGCTATTGTTGGTGATGACGTACTGTTATACCAAGGCGTTATCCTTGGAGGAACAAGTACAGAAAAGACCAAAAGGCACCCAACTGTTGAAAAGGGAGTGATTGTCGGAGCCGGTGCCAAGGTGATGGGAAACATCACCATTGGAGAATATTCAAAAATAGGTACCGGTGCAGTTGTGCTAAAAGATGTGCCTCCTCAATCAACTTGTGTTGGTGTTCCTGGCAGAATCGTTAAACGCAGAGGCGTACGTCATGAGGAAGTTGACCTGGATCACGGCAAACTTCCGGATCCTGTTGCCGATGCAATTAGAGTAATCGAAAAGCATCTTCAGGAAAATGATAAGCGTTTCGAAATTTTATTCGAAAAGCATGAAATTTGTTTGACTGAAGATATTAGAGATGAACAAGAAGAATTAGAAGATTTATTTAAAAAAGATGGCGATTAATATGAAACCACCTTGTGAAATTGTTGTATGGTATGTAATACCGGCTATTAGATCAGAACTGGCAAAAGAGCTATTAAACTTAGGAATGAAGCAGAAAGACGTTTCAGAGCTTATGGATATTACTCAACCTGCAGTTTCTCAGTACATTACTGATAAACGTGGAAGCGGCATTAAGCTTGATGATGATGTAAGAGCAATGATTCATGAATTTGCTCGTCAGTTGTCAGAAGGTGAAGCTACCAAAGCAGATTTGATACCAAGAACCTGTAAGATTTGTAAAAATGTCAAGACTGTTGATGTTTTAGCCCAACTCAATATTGATAAATCTGAACTTGGTGAAGACTGTCAATCTTGTATGGGTTCCGAAGCAGAATAGTGAAATATTGGAAAATATAGTAAAGTATTTAAACTATTAGTTACCAATATTTTATTATACTTTTTTAGTTAGTGGCAAGTTTACCGAGTGGCTAGGTGTGTGGCTGCAGACCATAATACGGGGGTTCAAGTCCCTCACTTGCCTTTTTAATTACTTTTTTTCGAGGTTTATTCTTATGGAAGTTTATTCAACTTTAACTCGTAGTAAAGAAGATTTTAAAACATTAAATAAAAATAGAGTTAACTTATTTGTTTGTGGTCCAACTGTATATGATGATGCACATATTGGACATGGAAGAACCTACATTTCTTTTGATACAATAAAAAGATACTTGGAATACAAAGGATATGCCGTATTCTACATTCAAAATATTACTGATATCGACGATAAAATCATTAACAGATCAAAAGAAAGCGGAATTCCCGCTAATGAGTTAGCCAGAAAATTCGAAAAACGATACATTGAAGACATGAACAAATTAAATGTCAACGGCGTTAATTTATTTGCAAGAGCAACTGATCATGTTGATGAAATTTTAGACCAAATTCAAAGATTAATCGATAAGGGATTTGCCTATGAAACCGAAGACGGTGTTTACTTTGAAATTGACAAATTCCCTGAATTCGGTAAGTTATCCAACAGAAATGTTGAAGAGTTAGAATCTCACAGGGACATAGCCGAAACCACCAAGAAAAATCCACAGGATTTTGCATTATGGAAAAAACGTGTCGGAGTGGATGAGCCAACTTGGCCGTCTCCATGGGGTGACGGAAGACCTGGATGGCATATTGAAGATACAGCAATCACTGAATACTACTTCGGACCTCAATATGATGCTCACGGTGGCGGACTTGACTTGATTTTCCCTCACCATGAAGCGGAAATTACCCAAATGGAAGCTGTGTCAGGCAAAGCTCCTATGGTTGAATTCTGGTTACACACAGGATTTTTAAATGTAAACGGAGAAAAGATGTCAAAATCTTTGAATAACTTCATTACCATTCGTGAATTACTTAAGGATTATGCTGCCGAGACTTTCAGATTCTTTGTATTGTCAACACATTACAGAAGTCCGATTGACTTTTCTAAAGATTCACTTCACCAATCAGAAAGAAGTTTGGATAGAATCAGAAAATACTATGAGCAATTGGATGTTGAAGTTGGCGAAGAGGAATTTGAATGTGATGCTTTAAAACCTCACAAGGAAGAGTTCTTCAACAGCATGGATGATGACTTTAACACTCCAAAAGCTATTGCTGCCCTTTTTGGTTTAATCAATGATACTAAAAACGATTTGGATAGCTTCAGTGAATCTGATAAAATTGCAATTAAATCATTCTTGGATGATGCCGCCCATATTTTCGGTGTTAGCTTTGAAAGTGAAGAGGTAAATGCAGGATCTGATGATTTGCTTAATCTTATTTCTGAAGTAAGGTCTGAGTTAAGAGCCAACAAGCAATATGACTTGTCAGATAAAATCCGTGATAACCTACAGGCGTTAGGTTATGAAATTAATGATTAAGGGAATTTATTCTCTTCTTTTTTTATTTTTTTTCAAAAATATAACAATGTTTATATACTAAAAATAACAGATGTTATTTTTGTATAACATAAGTTATAAATCAATATCTCTACTTTTTTTTAGGTTTACCAAAACATTTATATATAAAAAATAACTATTGTTATATAGTGAATATAACACGTGATATATTTTACTGAAATTCAAAAATTAAGGTGATATTAAATGACAAATAAAAATTATGGATTAGCAACTTTAGGTGTACGCGCAGGACAAACTCCCGACCCCGCAACCGGGGCTCAGGCGGTTCCTATTTATCAGACAACTTCATATGTATTTAAAGACTCAGATGAGGCTGCAAGAAGATTCGCCCTTCAAGAATTTGGACAAATTTACTCCAGATTAACTAACCCTACCAGTGATGTATTTGAAGCAAGAATTGCTGCTATCGAAGGCGGTAACTCAGGTATTTCAACATCAAGTGGTCTTGCAGCAATTTCATATGCAATCTTAAACGTAACCGAACCTGGAGACAACATCGTATCAGCAGACAACCTTTACGGTGGAACATACCAATTGTTCAACTACACCTTCAAGGATCTCGCAAGGGAAGTCAAGTTTGTCGACTCACAGGACCTAGAAGCTTTTGAAGCGGCAATCGATGAAAAGACCAAAGCGATTTATGTTGAATCAATCGGAAACCCAAAATTGGACGTGCCTGACTTTGAAGCATTGGCAGAAATCGCACATTCACACGACATTCCATTGATTGTTGACAACACTGTGGGTGTTGGACTTGTAAGGCCTCTTGAACATGGTGCTGACGTCATTGCAGCATCCGCAACCAAATATGTCGGAGGACACGGTACTGCAATTGGAGGATACATTGTAGATTCAGGTAAATTCAACTGGGGAAACGGAAAGTTCGCAAACTTCACAAAGCCTGATCCAAGTTACCACGGATTGGTATTCTGGGATGCATTCGGTGATGTTCCTGAACTCGGAAACTTAGCATTTACCGTAAGGATAAGGGCAAGACTCTTAAGGGACTTGGGCGCAACCCAGGCACCGGTACACAGTTTCATATTCCTTCAAGGATTAGAAAGTCTAGATGTTAGGGTAAAAAGACACTCCGAAAACGCATTAAAAGTAGCACAATTCCTGGAAGCTCACCCTAAAGTCAAATGGGTAAACTATCCTGGTTTAGAATCCCACCCTACCTATGAAATCAACAAGAAATACTTGAAAGACAACTTTGCAGGTATTCTTGGTTTCGGTGTTGAAGGAGGAGAGGAAGCAGGAAGAAAAGTCATAGAAAAACTTGAACTTTTCTCAATACTTGCAAACATCGGAGATGCAAAAAGTCTTGCAATTCACCCGGCAAGTACAACACATCAACAACTAACACCTGAAGAACAGGAAGCAACAGGAGTAACTCCTGACTTCATCAGGCTTTCCATCGGTCTTGAGGATGTTAACGATTTGATTGATGATTTAAGTCAAGCACTTGACAGTATCTGAGTAAAGTAACCCTTTACTCACTTAAAATATTTATATCATAAAATTTTACTTATTAAAAAAGACAATTGGGAGATAAAGAATGTATTTGGATAACTCAGCAACTACACAAGTCAGTGAGGAAGTTTTTGAAGAAATGAAACCATATTTTACAGAAGAGTTCGGAAACCCTTCAACTCTTTATAAAATTGGTCGTGAATCAAAAAAAGCATTAAATCAGGCTCGCCAAAGAGTGGCTGATGCAATCAACGCAAAACCTGAAGAGATTATTTTCACAGGAGGAGGATCAGAATCAGATAATCTTGCCATCAAGGGTATTGCATTTAAATATCTCAACCAGGGTAAGCATATTATCACAACAGAATTTGAACATCCTGCGGTAAAGGAGACTTTAAAATTCCTGGAAACCATCGGATTTAATGTGACTTACCTGCCAGTCTATGAAAATGGTATCATCAAGGTTGAGGATTTGAAGGATGCAATAACTGAGGATACAATTTTAATCACAATTATGCATGGTAACAATGAAATAGGTACAGTTCAGCCTATTGAAGAGATTGGTAAAATCGCCCGTGAAAAAGGAATCACATTCCACACTGATGCGGTTCAAACCTTCGGTAAAATCGAAGTGGATGTTGAGAAATTAAATGTGGACATGCTATCTTTATCTTCTCATAAAATCAACGGACCAAAAGGTGTTGGAGCATTATACATCAAGAAAGGAACCCGTGTCATCCCATTGATACATGGGGGCGGTCAGGAAAGAGGAATCAGGGCAGGTACTGAAAATGTTGCTGGTATTGTAGGATTTGGAAAAGCCTGTGAGCTTGCATCTGAAAAATTGGAGGAACATTTCGAAAAATTGTCCTCAATCAGGGACGAGCTGATTGAAAAGGTTCTAAGCACAATTCCGGAATCCTATGTAAACGGGGATATGGAGAAAAGGCTTCCAAACCTTGTCAACTTCAGATTCAAAGCAATTGAAGGGGAATCATTGATTCTTCTATTGGATGCAAAAGGATATCAGGCTTCAACAGGTTCAGCATGCTCATCAAATAAGCTGGAGGCATCACCTGTCCTCACTGCACTGGGCCTTGATCCGGTTGATGTTCATGGGTCCCTTAGGATTTCCCTTGCTCCTGAAAGCGATGCATTTGATGTTGACGAATTTGTGGAAACTGTTTCTGGGGCTGTTTCAAGACTCAGGGAAATGTCCCCTCTATGGAATCAGGAACTTGATTATGATAATGTAATGTGTAAAAAGCACAGCGATACTTGTAAGAGGTGTTAATAATGGATTATTCAGAAAAAGTAATGGATCACTTTGCAAACCCTAGAAACTGCAGAAAAATGGAAGATGCAAATGGGGTTGGAACTGTGGGAAACCCAACCTGCGGAGATTTGATGACAATTTACATTAAGGTCAATGATGATGATGTCATTGAAGACATTTCATTCCAGACATTCGGCTGCGGGGCAGCTATTGCAACAAGCAGTATGATAACCGAGATAGCTGTTGGCAAAACTGTTGATGAGGCTTTAAAAATATCAAGAAATGATGTTGCTGAAGAATTGGATGGTCTTCCACCTGTAAAGATGCACTGTTCAAACCTTGCTGCAGATGGCCTTCAGGCAGCTATTGAAAACTATAGGGAAAACAATCAATAATAATATATACTTTGTTAAATAAATTATCTTTACCAAATAAGGAGATGTTTTATTATGGCAAAAATATTAAAATGTGATGACTGTGGAAGTATTATCCAAGTTTTAGTCGAAGATGATGGAGACACATGTGATTCTCACATGCTCGCTATCCCTGTACAAACTGAAGGAGAAAAAGCTCCTAAACACAAACCTGTAGTTGAAATCGACGGAGACAAAGTAACTGTAAAAGTCGGTGAAGCTGCTCACCCAATGGATGATGACCACTACATCCAATTTTTAGTTGTTGAAGCAGGTGCTGAACAATACGCAAAATGCTTTAAACCTGGTGATGTTGCAGAAGCAACATTTACTGTAAACTCAACTGATGATGTTAAAGCATTAGCATTCTGTAACCTACACGGACTCTGGTCCAGCGAATAAGTTTAAAAATATATTTTTTAAACTTCCTTATTTTTTTTTGATAAAAAATTTTAATAATATCTTTTTATATACTTTATAATGTGTCTAGTTATATTAAATTAATAATTTTTATTGTAGTTTTACTTTTAATCTCTGTAGCTATTGTTTATGTTGACAGTTCATTAGATAACATTAATGAATCCATGCCTAAGATTAGTGACAGCATTGTTCAGGGAGATAAGGATTACAATGAATCCGTTGATTTGTTGAATACCAAATATTTTGAGCAATCAAGGGAAAAAGCAATATCTGCTGAGGAAAATTATAATGATAGTTTGCATAGTCTGCAAAGCATCAAGGATAAATATTATAAGGACTTGAATGAGGTTCACCAAGACTACATTGACACAACCATCAACGAATTGGAACTTAAATTAAAAGCCGTTAGCAATTTAAAGGATGCAATATACTATTTGGAGATGTATGAAAACTATACTGGGTCAGCTTATGGAAGCGACGCAAACGAGATAATGTATGATGCATTGAACTATCAGAATGAAAGAAATGAAATTGTCCAGAATAATTCAGAATTATTTAATTAGACAGGTGTTTAAATGAAAACAAAATGTCCGAAATGTAAAGGAATAGGTTCAGTTGTAGTGGACTATAAGGAATGTGATGCCTGTGGCGGAACAGGTTATGAAGATGATGTTTTTGATATAGGAAGTCATTTTAAGGGCGTAAACAGTAAAGCACGTGATAAATTTGACCTTGGAGGTGAAGAGGACATTCCATGTGAAGTGTGCAATGGAAAAGGGCAAGTGGAAGTTTATGAAGAGTGCCCTCAATGTCATGGAACAGGTCAAATCAATGTATGCCGTGACTGTGGAAAAATACTTGATGAGAAATATGATTTATGTCATGAATGCGGTGAAAAAAGAAAGGCTGAGAAAATGAAGCACGATGAATTTGAAGCTAGAAGAAAACAGGCCCGTGATGTATATGTTTTGGATTCAATATGCACTATGAATGATATTGATAGGGATAAACTATACAAAGGAAAGATCACAAGGATAGAAAGATATGGTGCATTTATTTCTCTAAACAATAATGTTTGGGGACTTATGAGAGGCGATGTGTCTGAATATAATGTTGGTGAGGAAATAATTGTATTTGTCACTTCAATCAAATCAAGAGAAGGAAAAATCGATTTTGCACCGGCTTATGTTGAGTCATATAATCTTAAAAGGCTCACCAAATCAATTCCAAGAACACTTATTTCTCAATTGGATGAAAATAAGGGCAAGATTGTCAGGATTGACGGTGAAGTGCAGCAAATCCAGCAAACATCAGGCCCAACAATTTTTATCATTAATGATGAGACAGGCACTACTGAAATTGCCGCTTTTGATAAGGCTGGTGAGAGGTCATATCCTGAAATTGAGTTGAATGATGCGGTTCAGGTCATCGGTGAAGTTAATGAACATGGCGGAAAGACACAAATTGAGTCATCTTCAATGATAAAGCTTGATGAGGAAAGCACACTCCAGCTACATAGATTGATTGACGATGCATTAAACAGGAAGGCCAGACCTCAAGAGGTTGATTTCTTGGTCAAAAGTGATGTTTTAAACAGGCTCAGACCAAAGATGTATGAAGCCGCTCAAAGAATCAGAAGAGCAATACTTGACGGAAGAACAATACTTCTCAGACACCACAATGATGCGGACGGTATCGTTTCAGGTGTTGCAATGGAAAAGGCTATTGTGCCATTGATACAGGAGATAAATCCAAGCAATGATGCTGAATACTATTACTTTAAAAGGTCACCGAGCAAAGCGCCATTTTATGAGCTTGAGGATGTTGTTAAGGACTTGTCATTTGCCCTTGAAGACCAGGAAAGGCATGGACAAAAATTGCCTTTAATCGTATTGTTGGACAACGGTTCAACTGAAGAGGATATTGTGGCATTGATGCAAGCGAAAATATATGACATTGAAGTCGTTGTAATAGATCATCACTCCCCTGGAGATTTGCTCACTAAAGATGAAAGGGATGGTGAAATATACGGTGCAACAGTGGCGGTTGATGAATATGTGGACACACATGTTAATCCGTACCTTGTAGGTGGGGATTCACAGTTGACTGCAGGATGTCTTGCGACTGAAGTGGCACATATCATAAATCCTGATGTTGAAGAGCTAATCAAGCATCTGCCTGCCATTGCATCCTTGGGGGACCGTGCTGAATGCGGTGAAACCTATCAGTATCTAAAGCTCGCTGCACAAAAAGGATTTAGCCAGGAACATCTTTCAAAAGTTGCTGAGTGTGTTGATTTTGAAGCGTACTTCCTAAGATTTATGAATGGAAGAGGAATAATGGATACCATTCTCGCAGTGGACAATCTTGACAAGCACAGAAAGATGATCGATGCATTATACAGAGAATATCAAAAGAGGATTGACACCCAGCTTAGGGCTGCACTTCCAAACATTAAAAGGACACAACTTGAAAACGGAATTTACTTCAATCTTCTTGATGTTGAAAAGTTCGCACATAAATTCACATTCCCGGCACCTGGGAAAACCTGCGGATTTGTGCATGACCATGTCATAAAGGAGCTTGGTGAAGACAAGCCTATAGTGACATTAGGCCACGGTCCTGATTTTGGAGTATTTAGAGCAACTGATGCAGTAAACGAACAGTATGGATTCAATGTGAATGAGATTGTAGCTAAAATGATAGAAAAAGTGCCTCAAGCAGGTGTAGATGGTGGAGGTCACGAATGTGCAGGATCCATCAAATACATTGAAGGCCTGGGCCAAGAGGTATTGTATAAGGTTGTAGAGGAAATACAATCATTATCTCGAAAAGGATAATATGGAATCAAAGAATTATTGTAGAATTTGCGGTCATAGAATACTGCCAAATGAACCTTATTGTATTGGTTGTGGCCATAAAACAGGTTTTGATGCAAATAATGCCTCTCCTGTTTTGATTCCCCCAGTACACAATATAGGTTTTTTTAATTTTCAAATAGACTTTTCACCATATATTAACACAAAAAATGATTTCAAATATGAAATATGCTCCTGCGGCTATTTGAATGACATCAACAATGAGTATTGCTATATGTGCGGAGCAAAAAGGTCACAGAGCAGGCTTTCAAAAATCTTTAAAAGAGATTCTAAACCTAAATTTTCCGTTGACAATGTTCTGTGTGAATGCGGGGCGGTCAACTCAAGGGAAAACATATTCTGTGAAATGTGCGGAAAACAACTGCAGGAGGAGGAAGTTAGGTCAAACGATAACTACAGCAATTTCAATAGGGAATTTGATGATTCGATTTTTTGCTTTTGCGGTGAGGAAAACGAAAAATTCTCACAGTTTTGCCGCAACTGCGGGCTCCCATTAGTCAATTATGGTAATTTGGGGCAAATTGCAATTTTATGCACCTGCTCCACCCTAAATGAAGTAACATCCGATTTTTGTATTGAATGCGGCAATAATCTGAAAAAACTGGATACTAAAATCGTCTGCATTTGTGGTCATAAGAATCATAAGCATCTAAAATTCTGTGAAAACTGTGAAAGACCATTAAATCCTCAGAGAAATGTAAAAACAAGATTAGTTTGCTCATGTGGTGAAATATTAACTTGGGACAGTGATTTCTGTCCAAATTGCGGTAAAAATATTAGGAGAAGAATATCTCAAAAAAATTCAATCAATTCAACTGTTAAAAGTCTTAAAGACATGTTTAGGTAGGGATGAACATGAAGGCCTGTGATATTTGTGGAACTCTAAATCTTAAAGAAAATAATTATTGCACCCATTGTGGCAACAAATTGATACTGGAACACATCTGTCCGTTTTGCGGTGAAAACAATTCGGATTTTGCCGTCTATTGTGCCAAATGTAAAAGTCAAATCAACCCAATCCGCATTGAAGACTTTGAAACACTATTTTCAGAATTCAATCAGAACCTTCTGCAGAATGCTCAGATTTCTGATGAGCAATACCATCAAATTCTATCCACTATCTTTATTAGGGCGGATTATTTTGACGTTTGGGGAGATACCGTAAAAAATAAGATTTTAAACCTGGCTTCTGTTTTTACCGAATGCAATCCCAAGGCAAGGGGTTATGAGAGAGGTTTCATATTTGTCGGCAATGGAATTTATTATGATGACAGATTAGAGGATTCAATCCAAATTGCCACAATCATTCATGAATTGGCTCATTTTTTATTATTTACAATTATTGAAAGTTTATTATGTCATATTCTTAAGGTTAACTCTTCTTCCACTCTTCAAAGTTTTGTATGGTACTTTTTAACTCGTCCTGAATTCAAAATCATGAATGAGTACTGTGCACATACTGTTGAGGGAAGGTTCATTCCATATGGCCATCAAAATTACGGATCTTTCAATGTATTGGCTGAAAGCTATGGATTTGATGATGAATCGTTAGACAGCATGATAATATTGGGCAATTCATTTGCTAATGAGATAATAGTCTATTTGGAAAAATATATTGACGAGGAGCTAAGAAACGAAATAAAACTCCAGTACAAAAAAGATTTAATTCAGCCAACATATGAATCCATTTTTAAAGAGACAACCAATAGTTTCTCATTGGATGTTAAAAATAGTATTTTATTAAAAACGTTGTATGATGTTTTAAAAGAAGTTTTGGATAATGAAGATATAAGTGAATTAGAAAGTATAAGAGAGAGTATAGAATTGGGTTAATTATTCTTCTTTTTGCTCTTTCTCTTTAATAGTTTCTAATACATCTTTACCGGTATCGGTTAATCTGTATAATCTTCCTTTACGGGCTTCTTCATTAATGCATTCAACAATTTCTTTGCTTTTTAATTCGCTTAGAACTTTTGAAATATGATTTGTTCTAATCCCACTGTCTTTAGCAATGTTTGTTGGTATTTTAACATCGTCACCAATTGACTTTAATGTTTTTTCTCGGTATTTTGAGATTTGAACATATGAAGTCAGCTTCAAAAGTTCATCACTATCTTTTACCATAATAAAATATATAGTCTTTATGATATAAAATATTTTATAACATTGTATGTTTAATTTAAACACTTCTTAGATTACTATATATTTGATAATTAACTTCATATATGTGGTGTGTTAAATTAATAAACATAACAATAGTTTTGTTCAGTTGATTAAAATGAAATGTAATAAGTGTGGACAAGAAAATAAGCCTGAGGCTAAATTTTGCACAAAATGTGGAAAACCGTTATCCGCTCCAGTTCAAAGTGAGGCTACTACTTCCAGCAATAATTCTAAAGTCGTCATTATCGCTTTGGTTGTTGTTATTATAATGTTGGTTGGAGTTATCGGTTATTTTGCATCAAATACTGGTACTGTTGCTGATGATGCCAGTTCACAGAGTAGTGCAGATTCCGACAAAGTTCAGTCTGAAGATGAGTCTGATGATAATTCCGATTCTGAAAAGACAACAACCCCTGTATCTTCTTCAAAAACATCTAGTTCGTCTGAAAGTAATTCCAAAGAATGGGTATGTATAGGAAGTTATTCCGGTTCAGGAACAGGTTCTGAAACCATTAAGGTTCCTGAAGGTAAAATAAAAGTGGAACTTTCTGCATATCCGATTTTAAATTATGCAACAAACCATTTATATGTATCCGGTACAAATGGTGAGTCTGGTGGAGTGGATTGGGGTTCAACAAGTGCTGTTGAAACAAGATCTGATTCATTCGAATTCGATTCAAATTCTGAAGAGGAATTTACAATAGACTACTATGAGACTGTTAGTTGGGAAGTTTATTTCTATAGATATCAATAAGTGATTTATAATCACTTATCTTATTTTTTTTTGACAAATTTTTAAATATATAAAATAATAAAATAATTACTATGTTTTTTGATTTAAATATTAAAGGCGGTAGCTTAGAAAATAATATTAAATTGGCTAAGCAGGCTTCCGAGTATGGATGGGAGCACATTAATTTTTCATACAATCAAAATGATTTTAAAGATGCCTTGAATTTAAAAGATGACTTAAAAGATGATTTAAACGGCATAATTGATTTTGATTATACTTTAGAGATTAAATCAACAAACATTAATGAAATTAGAAAGGCGACAAATAAATTCCGGCAAAAAGCATCATGCATTTCTGTAATTGGTGGAGATTTGAAGGTCAACAGGGCAGTTTTGGAAAATGTTAAAATCGATGTACTGTCAAGACCTTATTTAAAAAGATACGATTCAGGCATAAATCATATTCTTGCAAAGGAGGCTCTACGCAATGATGTTGCCATTGAACTATCTTTCAGGGATATTCTAAAAAGTTATTTGGCGCCGAGATCAAAAATCATTTCAAATTTCAGGGACATTTACACCTTATACAGAAAGTTTGATTTTCCATTAATCTTATCATCAGGAGCGGAATCTATTTTTGAAATTAAAACAACTCATGATTTTGTTTCTGTTTTCAAGCAAACAGGATTGGAGGATGATGAAATAAACAAGTCATTCCTGACTTCTGAAAATATACTTAAATTCAATAAGGACAGAGGAGACCTGATTTTTAAAGGTGTTAGGAGGGTAAACGATGAAGCTTAAGGTTTTGCCACCCACTCTCAGAAAGAACAACAGATATCTCACATTGGATATTAAGGCTGCATCTCCAATCACAAAAGACGAATTGGTAAACCTGATTTGGGATACATGTATTCGCTTTCAGGGAGAATGCATGACTTCTAATTTTAATTTATGGGTCATGAAATTTTATGAAATGGAAAAGACCGATGAATATCTTCATTATAAAGCCATTGTCAGATGTCAAAGGGATTTCACTGAAAATGTGCGATCTTCCCTTGCTTTAACCTATAAGTATAACGGCAATGTCATTTCAATATCAACCATCGGATTGTCCGGAACCATAAGTGCCTCTCAAAAATACATTTAATTACTTTTTGTTATTTTAAAATAGAAAACTTTATAAATAAATATAATTATAAATATCAATTGGATTTATGGAAAAAAAGAATAAAAAATATTTTAATTCACTACAGATTTGTGATTAGAATTAAAATTTGCCTTTTCATGGAAGATTTGGTTTTATTTTTTTTAAGTTGTCGAATATAAAATTAATATTTATAAAAATATGAGGTATTAATATGCAACCTTTACAAAATGCTGGATATGACAGGGCTATTACTGTATTTAGCCCAGATGGAAGACTTTTCCAAGTAGAATATGCAAGAGAAGCTGTTAAAAGAGGAACTACATCTATTGGTGTAAAAAGTTCAGAAGGTATTGTTTTAGCTGTTGACAAAAGAACTACTTCAAAATTAGTTGAAGCCTCATCTATCGAAAAGATATTCAAAATAGATGAACATATTGGAGCAGCTACTTCAGGTCTTGTTGCTGATGCAAGGGCATTGGTTGAAAGGGCAAGAGTTGAAGCACAAATCAACAAAATCACCTATAGTGAACCTATTCGTGTAACCAGCTTATCTAAGAAATTATGTGATATGCTACAGTTATATACCCAGAATGGTGGAGTAAGGCCATTCGGTTCTGCTTTAATCATTGGTGGAATATATAACGGCAGATGTAAACTGTTCGAAACAGATCCTAGTGGAGCTTTAATTGAATACAAGGCAACTGCTATCGGTTCTGGTAGAAATGCTGCAATGGATATTTTTGAAGAAAAATATGAAGATGACTTATCATTGGAAGGAGCTATTGAACTAGCATTAACTGCTATCAATGAAGCTACTGATCATGAAACCACTTCAAACAATGTCGAAATCGCAGTCATTAAGATTGAAGATGAAAAGTACGTAAAACTTTCTCAAGATGAAGTACAGGAATATATAGACAAAGTACTTCCTGATGAAGAGGAAGAAGAAGAAACTGAAAGCGAAGAGTCTGAAGAGGATTCAGAAGAAGAATAATTATTTTCTAATTGACTAGTTAGGGGATGCTTTGATGGTAAATGTTGATGAAGCTATAATTGCTAAATATGAGTACTCAGGAGAACATTTTGAAATATTGGTTGACCCTGATTTAGCAGCAGATTTTCGAAATCCTGATGGGCCAGATGTTGCCATCGAAGATCTTTTAGCTGTTGAAGAAATTTTTAAAGACTCTAAAAAAGGAGATAAGGCTTCTGATGAAGCTATGAACAAGATATTTGAAACCACTGATCCTATTGAAGTTTCCAAGATTATACTTGAAAAGGGAACTGTTCAATTAACTGCGGAACAAAAGAGAAAAATGCAGGAGGATAAAAGAAAACTGGTTATAAATAAGATTGCTAAAGAAGCGATAAATCCTCAAAATGGCTTGCCTCATCCTGTTCAAAGGATTGAAAATGCGTGCGATGAGGCCAAAGTCAAATTTGATCCGTTCACATCAGTGGACCAACAAGTCCAATCTGCTCTCAAATCCATTAAACCACTTATACCAATCAGATTTGAAAAGGTTAAAGTTGCTGTCAGACTTCCGGGTTCTGCAGCTGGTGGAGCCTATAATGTTATTCATGGATTTGGGCAAATAATCAATGAGGAATGGCAGCAGGACGGTTCTTGGATTGGCATTGTAGAGATGCCAGGGGGTCTTCAAAATTCTTTTGCTTCAAAGATGGCTGAAATTTCAGGCGGAGAGGCAGAAACTAGAACTATAAAATAAATTCATATTTATAGGGATTATTATGATACATGTGGAAAATAAAGATTTAGTTATTCCAGGTCAAATATTGGCCGATGACGAATACTATTCAGGAAGAGGTACCTTTAAAGAAAACGGTAAGATTTGTTCTTCTTTATTGGGACGTGTTTCTTTAAGGAATAAAAAGATTAGGGTTATTCCTTTAAAAAGCAAATATGTTCCTAAGAAAGGGGATGTTGTAATTGGTAAAATCAAGGATGTCAGATTCTCAATGTGGGATGTAGACATTAATTCACCATATTCCGGAATTTTACCTGCCTTTGAAGTGTTTGGTCGTGAGAAAAAAGAGCTCAACAAAGTATATGATGTTGGGGATGTGCTATTTTTAAGAGTTGTCGATGTTGATGAAATCAAAAAGGCAAAACTCGGTTTAAAAGGTAGAGGAATGGGTAAATTCAAAGGAGGAATTATTGTAGACATTGCTCCAACCAAGGTTCCTAGATTAATCGGTAAAAAAGGCTCAATGATTAACATGATTAAGGACAAAACCAAATGTAAAATCGTTGTTGGTCAAAATGGTCTTGTATGGGTTAAAGGTAACGAAGATATGGAACAACTTACCCGTGAGATAATTCATTTGATTGAGGCTGAAGCTCATACTTCTGGTTTAACAAATAAAATCAAAAACAAATTATACCTTGCTATCGACGGTGAATTGCCACCTGAAGAGGTTGAGGAAACCGAAGAGGAATTTGTTTTAGAAAAACCTAAACTTCAAAACTTTAAAGAAGAGTTAGAACAAGAAGAAAAAGAAGAAATGGAAGCTGAGGAAAAAGCAGCTGAAGAAGAAAAAGAGAAAAAAGAAAAACCAGATATTGGTGAAGTTATAGAAGAATTCAAAAGAAAAAATAAAAGTAAAGATGGTTCATTATCCTATAGTGATAACTCAAACAATTCTTTCATACTAAATAACAAATAATTCTTCACATTTATGAGGTTGATAAGATGTCAGATTTAATAAGAGATGATGGTAGGAAATTTGATGAATTACGTCCTATTAAGATTGAAGCTGGAGTTCTTGAACGTGCAGACGGTTCAGCTTATTTGGAAGTTGGAGGAAATAAGATATTGGTAGCTGTTTATGGTCCTAGAGAATCATACATCAGAAGATTGCTTGAACCAAATACAGGTGTAATCAGATGTAGATATAACATGGCTCCGTTTTCTGTAGATGACAGAAAAAGACCAGGACCTGACAGAAGGTCATCTGAAATTTCCAAAATTACTGCAGACGCTTTAAGGCCAGCATTAATGTTAGAAAATTATCCTAGATCAATGATTGATATTTATATTGAAGTAATAGAAGCTGAAGGTGGAACCCGTTGTGCTGGAATTACAGCAGCTTCTGTTGCACTTGTCGATGCAGGAATTCCTATGAAAGATATTGTTGTAGGTTGTGCTGCAGGAAAAGTTTATGATGAAATAGTCCTTGATTTATCTGAAAAAGAAGATAAAGAAGGTCAAGCTGATGTTCCAATAGCTATGATGCCAAGAACCGGCGAAATCACATTATTACAAAGTGATGGTAACTTGACTGAAGAAGAATTTGCAAAAGCAATCGATTTAGCTATGGAAGGATGTCGTAAAGTAAACGAAATCCAAAAAGAAGCTTTAATGAAAAAATATTCTATAGAATAGGGGGTGGAAAATATGGAGATAGTACCAGAAATTACAAGAAGAAGTATTGAAAACCTTGTCGGCAATGATAAAAGAGAAGATGGCAGGGCACTTGATGAATATAGGGACATTTCTATTGAAACTAATGTTATTTCCAAAGCTGAAGGTTCTGCTCGTGTTAAAATCGGTGGAACTCAAGTTATTGTAGGTATTAAACCACAACTCGGAAGTCCATTCCCAGACACTCCGGATTTAGGAGTTTTAATGACCAATTGTGAAATGTTGCCAATGGCTGATCCTACTTTTGAACCAGGACCACCTAGTGACGATTCAATCGAACTCGCACGTGTAGTTGACAGAGGTATTCGTGAAAGTGAATTAGTGGAATTGGACAAATTATGTGTTGAAGAAGGAAAACATGTTTGGATGTTATTCATTGACTTGCATATTATTGATAACTGCGGAAACCTTTTCGACGCATGTGAATTAGCAGTTATGGCTGCTTTAAAAACTACTAAATTGCCTGTTGCAACTATCGTTGATGAAGAAGTTGTCATCAGTGAAGATGAACCTTCGATTTACCAATTAACAATGAATTGGCATTATGTACCTTTGTTAAAATTGGTGATAAGATGGTAATCGATCCAACATTATCCGAAGAAAAAGTAGCAAGTGCTCGTTTAAATGTTGGTGTCACAAAAGATGGTCACATCTGTTCCATGCAAAAAGGTGGAAAACAACCATTAACAAAAGATGACATTCTTTTCGCTGTTAATTTAGCAGTAACAAAAACAAAAGAGTTAGTAGAACATCTTTAAACGTCTTGTGGACGATTAAGATTTCTAAATTCTTTTTTTTCTATTTTTTTATTATCAATCAAAACAAATTTTGTATCTATTTTTTCTATCAATCCCTTGATGTGCAGGATATCATTTGAAATCAGGTTTTCGATTTCAGGGATGATGCTCTTGTTGTAGATTGAATGCAGTGGTTCGGATGTCTTTAATTTGTTTTCCTCATCATGATAAGGAACAACAGCTTGATAATCTTTATCAATTTCTTCAAAAATAGTATTTATATAATTTTTGGAAACATAGGGACTGTCACACGGCAGAATCAGTGCGTAATCGCTGCTGATTTCATATAGTCCTGTCATGATTCCGGGCATGGGGCCCTTATCCTTGATTTTGTCTTCAACAAAAGTAATCTTATAGGTGTAGTCTTGAGGATTTATGAATTCGCTATATTTCTCAATCCTTTTTCTATCATTTAAAACAATTATGACTTCATTTATTTGGTGGTTTAAAGTAGTAAGAATATGTTTAATCATAGGTTTGTCCTGAATAATCATAGAACCTTTATCCTGACCCATTCTACTACTTTTGCCTCCACATAAAATAATGCAAGATTTAATATTTTCACTATTTTCAGTATCGTTACTCATATTAAATCTCTCCGGAATTATTTTACGTACACGTCTGCATCAGCATCAAACGGATTGGTACGAACAACTAATGCAATCATGTAAGGGTAATTTTTATATAGATATTTTAGATAACTGACCCATTCATAGACTAACTTGTCGTATACCCTTTTCATGTCTCCATTCAAATGGCCGAAGTCAGTGTCAGTGACTAATGTCAGGTCTTTTCTATGTTCCAGTTCCTCATCCAAGTGAAGAATGGCATTGGTCAATTCAGTAAATTCTTCTTTTTCAAGTAAGTTAGGATTGTTTATTAAATTAATAATAAACTCTCTTTTGCTTGCAAGCAATGTTCTTAAGTTTTCTAAGAATTCTTCACGCTCTTCAGCAGGAATATCTGCTCGAAAATCAAGTGAAGCATCCTTTAGTTCAGCTAGTTTATTGTCAAAGTCTTTTTCATCCCAATCCTTGATTGACTTTAAGTTTTCAGTGCTTGTTTTATATTTATTTGCTGTACTTAATTGACTAATCAATTCGTTTCCAACTTCTGAAAAGAAAGTACTCATGAGCATGTCTAATTTTTCAAGCATAGCTTCTTTTTCCTTTTTTTCAATAATTTCATCAAGTAAAAATGCTACAAGCAGAATATCAACTGGAATGAAACCTAAATGTGTCCAAACATATGAAATAATATGTTCTCCGTCACCTAATACAAGGTAATTTGATCCATAAATGATTATTATCAGCAAAACCATCACTATGGAAAATTTTACCTTCCAACTTAATCGTTTACTCATTGTATAATCTCCAATTTTATCGCTTTTTTGCGGTTATAATGGCTATCGGGTTTTCACTAATCATCAAAATTCCCCTATCGAGGATTCTGCCGTTTGAAACATTGACTTCCATAAGTTTTGGATTATATCCCAAGTCTTTAAGTTTGTTCACTGCCTCAACTTTAGTGTCAACTAGAATAGCTGTAATTATGATTCTTCCTTTTGAATTTAATTTTTCATGGACAATGTCCAAGATATTTTCTAATTGTCTGCCGCTGCCCCCCACAATGGCAATATCAATATCATCAATATCCTTTAGGGCATTTGCCCCATCGTCATTGATTAATGTGACATTATCTCCAAGGTCAAATTTCTTAAGATTTTTTGAAGTAACTTCAATCGCTTCGGGATTGGTATCAATGGAGATGACTTCGCCTGCTCTTTGGCTAAATTCGCAGGTTATTCCTCCGGTTCCGCATCCGCAGTCAACAACTTTGTCTGTTGATGTTACTTCGGATTTATATAAAATTACTGCTCGTATAGCTTCTTTTGTAGGTCCTGGAACGTCACAGGATTTAATGAAATCCTTATCTTCTAACATTTACTCCCACCTTTTAAATAAGTTATTTTCAATTTTTAAGGAGTCCAGGATTTTTCCGACAATGAAATTGATTTGGTCATCAACAGTATCGTGTGTTGAGTAAAAACCGGGCATTGCAGGTAAAATAATGGCTCCCTCTTGTGATAATGTTAGCATGTTCTGTAAGTGAATGCTTCTAAGAGGAGTTTCGCGTGGAACAATAACAGTTGGCCTTCTTTCTTTTAAACTCACATCAGCAACTCTTGTTATAGTATTTGCACCGTAACCATTTGCTATTGATGATAATGTCTTCATTGAACATGGCACAATTGCCAGCGCATCGGCTTTGAATGATCCACTGTTTATCGAAGCGGTCAGGTCATTGAAATCGTAATATTTGTCTGCCATGTTTATTACATCTTCAACATTGTAATCAGTTTCCGATTCAATAACTATTTTAGCCGCATCACTTATGACTAGACTATTTTCAATATTCAATTCCTTTAAAGCCTCAAGAAGTCTTATTCCATATATGACTCCGCTTGCTCCTGTTATTCCAACAACTATCATATTATTCTCCTAGAATAGTTTAATTTGATCATAATGAATTCCGTGGAATTTTTCACGGTCAATTTCAGGTAAATCAATGTAATTATCTAATTTTAATTTGCCGAATTTGGATTTTTCTTCTTCCGGAACATAAACGCTAATGTCCGGAATGTTGAATCTTGCTTTGCTTAATGCTGAGATGATATTTGATATTTCAGTCAGTGGGAACAATTTTCCATCAACGCTTACTTGTGTCTTCATTTCATCAAAACGAGGGTACTCTGCAATATTGACGAATACATAATCTTTGTCAAGTCCATAATCTTCAGCAATTTCCTCTTCCGCTTTTCTAAGTTCCTCGGCTTTGATTTTATACATTTTTTCCGGGAACTTAAAGTTATCCAAACGGATCGTTTTCACTCTTTTTGGAACAATCCTATTGTCCAATCTGTGCATTATGTCGTTTGCATAATCGTTTTCACTTTGTCTGAATGTTGCAATGATGTCTGCATCATCGTATTTGTAAATTTTACGTTCATCTATTGTGCCCTCATCGATTATTTTTTTCAATGCCCTTCTAAACATTGAGTTTACAATTCTGGTGGTGTGGTGCTGATAAACGCTTGGATACATGAAATATCTTGACACTAATGCTCCTTCAGCTGCTTGAACACCCTTAATGTCAAGTATCAATCCGTCATCTAATGTTAAATTTGAAATTAATCTTTCATAATCAATTATTCCGTATGAAACTCCGGTGTTATGTGAATCTCGTAAAAGGTAATCCATCCTATCAACATCAAGCTCGCCGGAAACGATCGGTCCCAGGTGTCCCTTTCCGTTAATGATGTCAACAATTTCATTTACATCAAATTTCTCTTCCAGCAGATCCCTCATTGATGTTTTGGTGATTACATATTTTGATAATTCTTCATGGGGAACGGACAATACTCCTTCTGATACATGGGAAAATGGACCGTGACCTATATCATGTAGGAGGGCAGACGCTCTGATTAGTTCGATGTCATCATCATTCAATCCCAGTTCTTCGGAAAGCTTTGACCCCAAATTCATGGTTCCAACACAATGCTCAAATCTTGTATGTGTTGCTCCAGGATAGATTAAACTGATCAATCCAAGTTGTTTTATGCGTCTTAAACGCTGAAACTGAGGCATATCCATTATTTTTACTTCAAAATTGTTTAAACTGATATCTCCATAGACGCTGTCTCTGATAAATTTCTTTTTTTCACCCATTTTATCAGCCCTCTGTGAACCTTTCTATATTTTCATCAATGTCGCCTGTCCAATTGTCTATCGTAGTTTCAATATAATCGGTTGAATTTGTTGTATTTAAAGTAATATTAGTGCTATTGGTGGTATTTGTATCATTTTTTGGAATATATGTTGGCACATATTCTATCTCGTTTGGTTCAAATGAATCGTCTTCAATGGATAGTAGTTTATACGAATCGTTATCTTCGTGTATTGTTAGTGTTGCGAATGCTGAGCTGATACAAAATGCAATTACAGCAATAATAATGAATACTATTAAATTTGCTTTAATTGAACCTCTCATAATAACACTTTATTAATTTATACTATTATTATTTTTTTTAAAAGCTATTATTTAATTGTTTGGTAAAATTAAACTGATTTAAATGTTTTTTTGTCAATTTTGCAAAATGTTTATATATGATAAATGATAGATTCTTATATCGGAAGTATACTTCCGACAGTATATTTCCGACTAATGAAAAAATAAATAGAGTTAAGATATTATGGTTATGTTTAGTGCTGGTGACACTGCATGGGTTCTCATTTGTACATT
Source organism: Methanobrevibacter thaueri (assembly GCF_015062905.1). Taxonomy (GTDB): domain Archaea; phylum Methanobacteriota; class Methanobacteria; order Methanobacteriales; family Methanobacteriaceae; genus Methanocatella; species Methanocatella thaueri_A. The sequence continues at coordinate 7,283 of NZ_SUTK01000007.1, read as the reverse complement.
GCTTGTACTTTTAATGAGCATTCCTGCAGTAGCATTTTTTTATGGAGGATTAAGTAAAAGAAAGAATGTTTTAAATACAATGTTTTTAACTTTCATTGCATTTGCTATAATCAGTGTGATTTGGGTAGCATTCGGTTATCAATTTGCATTTGGAAGCGATATTTACGGATTGATCGGTTCACCAAGCAATTTCTTCTTGCAGGGAATTGCTTTGGATGACCTGAACGGTACAATTCCAACATTATTGTTTGTAATGTTTCAATGTGCATTTGCTGGAATTACCTGTGCGATTATGTCCGGTGCTTTAGTTGGAAGAATGAAAACAAAAGCATGGGTTATATTCGTTATCATCTGGGCATTAATTGTTTATGTCCCTATTGCCCACTGGGTATGGGGAGGAGGATGGTTAATGCAGATGGGTGCACTCGATTTCGCAGGTGGTGCTGTTGTCCACATTAACTCAGGTATTTCCGCATTGGCTGTAGCATTGGTATTAGGTAAAAGGAAAAACCCTTCCTTGATTCCGCACAATTTAGGTTATGCAGTACTTGGTGCAGCATTGCTTTGGTTTGGTTGGATGGGATTCAATGGAGGATCTGGCCTTGCCGCTGATGGACTTGCGGCTAATGCATTAATAGTGACAAATGTTTCCGCAGCAACCGGTCTTATTGTTTGGACATTAATTGATGTGGTTAAAGTCGGAAAACCAACTATTTTAGGTGCAATATCCGGTGCTGTAGCAGGTCTGGTAGGAATTACTCCTGCAGCAGGTTTTGTTGATGTTTTCGGCGCATTAGTTATTGGTGCAGTTGCTCCGATTATTTCCTATTATTCAATTAATTATCTGAAACCTAAACTTGGATATGATGACGCATTGGATGCATGGGGCATTCACGGAATGTCCGGTGTATGGGGAGCAATCGCAACTGGAATATTTGCAATTCCATCAATCGGTGGAGTGGCAGGACTGATTGCGGGAAATCCTAATCAGGTTGTAATACAGATAATAAGCGTTATCGCCACTATGGCTTATGCGTTTGTAGTAAGTTATATAATAGCAAAAGTCCTAGATAAATCATTGAATGGTATAAGAGTGGAAGATCACAAAGAGATTGGCGGACTCGACACACATCTTCACCAGGAATCCGCTTATAACTTTAATTCATAGGAGGGATATAAATGAAAGCTATTGTTGCAATTATCAGACAGGAAAAGTTTGATGATGTTAAAAGGGCCTTGATGGAAGTGGGCTGTGAAGGTATGACAGTTTCAGAGGTAAAAGGAAGAGGAAGTCAAAAAGGTATTAGGGAATCCTACAGGGGGTCCAGTTATTGCATTGATTTGATTCCCAAAACACGTATTGAAATTGTCGTAAAAAGTGATGAACTTGATTTATTTGTTGATGCGATTAAAAAAGCAGCATATACAGGTAACATCGGGGACGGAAAAATATTCATTTATCCTGTTGAAAATGTGATTAGAATAAGAACCGGTGAACAAGGGGATGATGTTGTGTAAACTAACCTCTTATTAAAATCAATATAGAAAAAATCTATTTTTGATATCTCCCTATTAGGAAGATAATGCATTTTTGCATTATTTTCCTTCAATTAATATTCGATAACCATGCCATTTATGTCTGAAATGTCAACCCAGGTAGTAATGCCTGTGATTTCATATAAAACACCATTGATGTATTCGTATGATGTGTTTTTATTGTCGCTTACCAGGTAGACTTCATTTCCATTGATCTGGTCAACCCTTTTTACAATCCCACCGTATTCATCTGATTCGGCCACAACGATGTCTCCAACATGTATGTCATGGGTCTTGTTTGCAAGCACAGTTTGCCCATCAAGCAATGTCGGAAGCATTGATGTTCCATTGACAGTAAAGACAATAGGAATCTGATTATGCCCAATGCTTGAATCTATATTGATTTCAGCATTTTCAAGACCATAATCGCAGCAGATATCTTCAATTCCATGCCTGTAGGTTTCCACATCTGTAGTGGCATCATCCATGACGTCCAGGGTGTAATTGCAGATAGCCTTGTTCAGTCCGTGTTTGTCAATGTCTGAAAAGGTTGTGGTTTCAACGGTAATGTTCTCGCCATCATTATAAACGTCAACGGAATCGTTGCCAAAAAATATGATTCCCAGTAATATGATTAAAATTAGAATTATTAAAGCTAAAATAATTTTTTTAGCCATCCAATCACTCATCCATAATATTCAAATCCATATTTAGAAGAGCTTTCATTGTTTCAATATCGATTTGACCGGGGGCGGTTGCATCCCTTCCGGCAGCAAAAGTAATCGGTGAATCGAATTTGGATGCCATGACTCTAGTGTAGCTTCCCAAATCGCCCATTGAGATTGCTATTGTGTTTTCGCAATGGGAAAGAACTGCCAGTATTGTTAATGTGTCCTCTAAATCCTGCGGCATGAAAGCGACTTTGGCGATGTCTCCCAATTCGTGCTCTTTATCGACAATGTACATTATCTCATTTAAGTCGGGGGTCTTTTCAAAGTCATGATAGGAAACAATGGTTTTGACGCCGGTGTCATGGATTTTATGAATGTATTCGTCATCGCATTGAAGTTCAATGTCCACATACTCTACCAAATCACAGCATTCATAGAGTATATTCAACCTTTCCTCTTCGCTTCCCTTGAAAGATCCGCCTTCAGTGCTGATTCTATTGGTGGCTATCATTGGAAAGCTAATGTTCTCGATTGTATCTCTGATTTTGCCAATGTCAGGATTTTCAAGTGCGTCTATTCTGAATTCCAATATGTCGGCACCCTTATCGATACAGTCATTTGCAACTTCAATAACGTCTTCATATTTCTCTTGAAAAATGGGAATTGCGATTTTAGTTTGTGAATACATTACTTTATAATATATTTATTACTATTAAATAAGTTTTCTTAAAAACTTTATATAAATTAAAAAACATAATATATACCAATAAAATTTCAAAATTTTATTTATTTGATTAATCAATTATGCAAGGTGTTAATTTGAAAGTTACGGCTATAGGTGCAGATATATCAAAAAATGATGTGTCCTGCAGTTCTAAGCTAGTAGAAACTATAGAAAAGAACCTTCAAAGTGTAATAGAACTAGGTGCAAGAAATGCGGAATTAACAAATGTCACCGGTGATGATGTTGTTGTCACCGCATTTGTTGAGGACGATTTGCTTGAAGTGGTCAATGAAGGTTTGGTTAATGTTTTGAAGATGAGTGCAGAAAATCTTGGTGATTTGTCAGGAATATCAGATAATCCTGATGATGCTGGAGAAGGAATTTCCTATGCTGAAGCAAGCATAAGAAAAGATTTCTATCCTGATGCGATTATCTTAGGTTTTGATACATATGGTGGTGAACCGTTTGTAGCTGATGTTGCAAACTCAGCAATTGAAGCTGCAAAAGGCATGAAAAACTGCACAGATGTATCAGATTACATCGAACCAAAACCAAGAAAGATTCCTGGTGTAGGATATGTTTCACCGGAAACCGATGATCCTGTTGTTGTGGCGGCTGTCGAGAATATCGAATCTGTTGGTGTTATTGCCGGGGCTATGATTGGCGCTGCACTTGGAAATAAGAACGTTTATTTAGTTGAAAGGGGAACAACTTGTAATGTATTGCCTGGTAGCGTAATATTTTCGGCTACCGCATTGATGAATGGAAATGTAATAGATTTAGCTGTTCCATTTGAAAATAAAACTAGAATATTGAGATAGGAGATTTATTATGATATTATTAAACGAAGATACAAAATGTTTAGTTCAAGGAATAACCGGTAAGCAAGGTTCCTTCCATACTGAACAAATGTTGAACTACAATACTAATATTGTAGCTGGTTTGACTCCTGGAAAAGGGGGTCAGGACTTTATGGGAGTTCCGATTTTTAACTCCATGGAAGAAGCAACAGAAAATGTAGATATTAATGCTTCAATAATCTTTGTTCCTGCAAGATTTGCAAAGGATGCAGCATTTGAGGCAATCAGACACTTGGATTTGGTTGTTATCATTTCAGAACATATTCCAGTTCATGACAGTATGAAAATCATGGCATACGCAAAGGAAATGGATACAACCATTATAGGACCTAACACTCCTGGAATCATCTCACCTGGTGTTGGTAAATTAGGTATTATGCCTACTCACATTTTCAAAGAAGGTAACGTGGGAGTAATTTCAAGAAGCGGTACATTGACATATGAAATTGCAAGCGAACTCACTAATGCCGGAATTGGCCAAAGTACTGCAGTGGGTATTGGTGGAGACCCTGTAACCGGAGACAATTATGTGGATATCCTAAAAAGATTTGAAAAGGATGACCAGACCGATGCTGTTGTCCTTATTGGTGAAATTGGAGGAACTGCAGAAGAAAGAGCAGGTAAATATATCGCTGACGAAATGTCCAAACCTGTTGTATCATATATTGCAGGAAGGACTGCACCTCCAGGCAAAAGAATGGGACACGCTGGAGCTATCATTCAAGGCTCATCCGGTACTGTTGCAAGTAAAACCAAAGCCTTAAATGAGGCTGGTGTTGAAGTAGCTAAAAAACCATCTGAAATTGTAGATTTGCTTAAAAAGGTAATGTAGATGTCAAATCAGGAAATTATTGATAAATTATTAAACGGTGAAATGAAACTTTATCAGGTTGATAAAGAGGTTTCAGCAAAGGAAGCAACTGACATTAGGAGAGAGTTTCTCGAACAGAAGTATGATTTGGACTTGTCCAATATCTCAAATTATACTTTGGACATGGAAAGGGCCTCTGCCCGTAACATTGAAAACTCAATCGGTGTATTGCAGCTTCCGATGGGTATTGCAGGACCTTTAAAAATCAATGGCGAATACTGCCAAAGGGAAGTATTTGTTCCACTGGCAACATCAGAAGGAGCATTGGTTGCCTCAATTAACAGAGGAGCATCAACAATCACCGCTTCAGGCGGCGTCAATGCAAGAGTGGTATCAGATATCATGACCCGTGCACCTGCAATCAAATGTGATGGAGTTAGTGATGCTTTAAAGGTAAAACAATGGTTTATTGATAATTTCGATGAGTTGAAGCAAATTGCTGAAAGTACTACTTCCCATGGTAAACTAATTAAAATCGATCCTATCTTAATCGTCGGAAGCTATGTATATCCGAGATTCGTTTTCTCAACCGGAGACAGTATGGGAATGAATATGGTGACAATAGCTTCTGAAAAAATTCTGGATAAACTGGCTGAAGAGACCAGTGCACTTCACATTGCATTAAGCGGAAATGTTTGTGTTGATAAAAAGCCTGCTGCTATAAACATTGTTGAAGGAAGGGGAAAAAGCGTTATAGCAGATATATTAATACCAAAGGATATTGTGGCTAAAAAATTAAAGACAACATCAGAAGCGATTGTCGAAGTGAACACTGCTAAAAATTTAATCGGTTCGGCTGCAAGCGGGTCCATGGCATTCAATGCCCATTATGCGAATATGGTTGCAGCAATATTCTTGGCAACCGGTCAGGACCCTGCACATGTTGCTGAAGGAGCTTTGGGCATTACAACTGCTGAAGACAGAGATGGTGATTTATATTTCTCAGTAAACTTGCCTGACTTGCCTGTTGCCACTGTTGGTGGCGGAACCAGTCTGGAAGTTGCTCGTGAAGGATTGGAAATCCTTGGCGTTGCAGGTTCAGGTCATGCCCGTGAATTTGCAGAAATTGTAGCATCAACTGTTCTGGCAGGTGAATTGTCATTGGTTGGAGCATTAGCTGCAGGACATCTTGCAAGGGCTCACCAGGAACTTGGAAGAGGATAATCATGGACGATTTTCTAGATTCGCTGTATCCGGAAATCACTCTTGAAACCGATGATATTTTGATGACAATATCTGTAAAAAAAGATTACTCCCAAATTGAAGATTTGGACAAAAGAAAAGAAGAGTTCATTAAGGATTTAAATGAGTTCATTAAAGAGTTCAGCGAAACTCATGAATCTAGAGAATTTATGGCTTATTTTGATTAGGGTATTTGGAATCTATCTTTTCAAATACTTTTTTAACATTTACTTTTGTTTCAAAACAGCCGGTCTTTTCAAGCAGAACGCCCTGTGGACAGAAGTCGGACAATAACATCATCATCTGGTTCAAATCTTCATGACAGGCAACGCCGAGAACAGCCTGGAATTTGTTCTCCATTACTATTTTTTTAACAAAGCTGGATCCTGGTACAATATATAATTTGTAGCCCATTGGTTCGGATTTTTTCTTAATCGCTCCAATTGAGCATAATCCGCATTCGCTGCAGTTCAGACCTTCCTTTTGAAGTGGTGCCGGACAGTCTCTGTGTCTGAGGCAATGAGGTAAAAAAATCAATGTTTTTTCAGCGGGAATTTGTTTGAATCTTTCCTTGTTGATGTCGTCACGCACCTTTATTGCAATGTCGTCAATAAGATGATCATCCAATTTCAGAAAATGTGCTATGGTCTTGAATGGAGAGTATAAAAGATCCACAATGTATAATAGGAACCTTGGAAACTTTATCTGATTTTTACGGGCTATCAGATATCCTAAAATCAATACTATAATAAATAATATTATAATCAGGATAGTGAGAAATACTACCAGTTGGCCTAAAAACATGTAGAAGGAATCAAGAAAGATCATATTTCACCCTAGAATTCTTCAATTGTATAATTATCAAAATCTTTATTCAATTTCACGCCTGTAGGTGTTTTCATTATTTCAAGTCCTGACAGGCTGTCGCATGAGCATAATACGTTTTGTTCTGGATGGGTTCCTGGAGTGATGTTGCAGTTCAGGTTTACTGCGTCCCCTATTGATATTACTGTTTCTAAGCGTTTTGTTGATGGATGGTCCTTGTTTAGGATTACCAGTGGTGAGGACTCTTCACGACTGAGGTAAGCCTGTGAACGGATGGCCCTTTTATCTTTTTTAAAGTTGGATACGGCTATTATATCGTCTGATTCTAAAAATTGGACTATCTCTTCATTGTCCTGGGTTGCAATGAACAGCATTTTGTTTTCATAGGATACCTTAACAATGCCGACCATTCCTGTTTCCCCTTCAAGAAATAGTATTTCATCATCTTTAAAATCAATATTCATGTTATCACTAAAAAAAATAAAAAGAGAGTAAATAAATTTACTCTGCAAGTTCAACGTTGTCACTTTGACAAGATGGACAAACAACTTTTTTTCCAAGTCCTTTAAAGGAATTTCCACAGTCTTTGCAATGGTATTTTTTGGTTTTCAATT
>NZ_SUTK01000050.1 GCF_015062905.1 Methanobrevibacter thaueri | reverse complement strand
AGGTGCAGCTGCAGGTGCTGCTGCTGCCATAGCAGTAGTTTCCATAGCTTCGTCGATGTCAACATCTTCTAAAGCTGCGATTAAAGCTTTGATTCTAGCATCATCAGCTTCAATTCCTGCTGCTTCAATAATACTTTTAACATTTTCTTCGTTAATATCTTTTTCTGCACTGTGCAAAATCATTGCCGCATATATATATTCCATGTTATCACCATTAGTTTAATTTAAAGTGTTAGTTTTTTATAATAATATAAAATTTTAAGTTTAACCAAACAGAGCTCCTAACCCAGCTGCTGCTGTTTCTTCACTATCTTCTTCTTCCTCTTCTTCCTCTTCTTCTTCGACAACTTCCTCTTCGACTGCTGGAGCTGCTGCTACAGCAACACTGGAAAGTTTTTCAGCTAATTCGTCATCGATAGCACCAGGTGCGTCAGCAACTTCGGATGCTAAAGCTAACATTTTAGCTTGTGCTAAACCAATGATTGGTTCTGAAGTTTCAGAGGTCATAATTGCTGCTTGTACACCGACATTGATTGCTCTGGTGTATGCGAGAGTAATAATAGTGGAAATAGTTTCCTCAGTAGGAATAGCTGCGTTTACAGATAAGTTGAATGCATTTCTGAATGCATTTTGTACGTCAGCTAGTGTTTTTTCTTCATCGATTGCGAGTAGATCAGAAGTGTAAACAGACCCTTCTTCGTATACTGCTTTTAAATCAATTCCTACTTCCATCGGATTAATATCCATTCTTGATAAGGTTGCTGCAACTTGTTTAGATACTTCTTCACCAGCTGCGACTACAACGGTTTCCTTTTGAACGCATATTTTTCCTTTGTCGATTTTTGCAGGAATTCCTACTTGTTGCAATTCACCTAAAAATGGACCTGGTTCAAATCCGGTGTCCCCTTCAGGTACAATAATATCTTCAGGTGCAATAGTTCCCGGTTTAGCAGGAGCTGAAGTTTTGCTGTCTTCCAATATTTTGTAAAGTTTGAAAGGATTCATTTCGGTTGCGATAAGTGCAACTTGACCATCCATATGTTCAGATAAATCGACAATGTTGGTTTTTTCAGCATTGCAATCTTCAAAAGCTAAATCAATAAGGTTTTTCTTAGCCATCCTGAGTACAGCTTTGCCTCTGAGAGATTTTCTCATTTCTTGAAGCTGTTTTGCAGGAATGTTTACCAAGTCGACAATACCGATAACATCGTATTCATCGATTATACCTTTTAGCTCTTTAACTTCTTCCTTTTTCCATTCAGCAACATGAGCCATTAGATCACCCTCACTACTGGTCCCATAGTTGTTTTAATAAACATGGACTTTATTTGACTTCTTCCTTTTTCTAAATTGCGGTCCAAGACTGTAAGAACAGTTTCCACATTTTCAGCTATATCCTCGTCTGACATGTCTTGGCTTCCAACAACAACCTGAATACTAGCTTGTGTTTTTACGCCAACTTTGACAGTACTTTGTAATCTTTCTAAAAGAGGATCCAGTTTGATACTTGCAGGCACAGGTTTTGGCATTTTTCCACGAGGACCTAATACAGGACCGAGGAATCTACCGACGAGTGGCATCATATCAGCTTGAGCTATAAGGAAATCAACGGAGTTAGCCATTTTTTTGGCAGCTTTCCTGTCTTTTCCAAACTCTTCTAAATCCGGTTTGTTGATTACAACGTCAAGACCAGCATCTTTAGCTTGAACAATGAGTTCCCCATCAGCTATGACTCCGATTTTAACATCTTTGCCACGGCCGTTAGGAAGAGTAACTTCCTCATTAAACCTATTTTCTGGCTTTTTGACATCTAAGTCACGGATGTTAATGATAACATCTACGGACTCAGTGAAGTTTCTCGGCTTTGATTGTTCTTTAGCCTCCTTCACCGCGTTTACTACATCTTGTGTCATTAATTCATCCCCCATGAACATTTTCTGTTCATTGGATTTTTTTCGGTTTCATGAGATCGATTACAAGAAAAAAATTCTTAAACGATTGCATGAATTAAAAACAGTATATCAATTATAATTAACTTATAACATCATATACACTGTATTTATTAACTTAATTTAAATTTTAAAATACGACATCTATTCGTTTAAAATATCGTCGTATACTCCAGCATCAACATCTTTTTGTGCTTCTCTTGGGTCTTTACCATCAACAGATAATCCCATACTTACACAGGTTCCCATAACTTCTTTGACACCTGCTTTGTAATCGTTTGAAAGTAATGAATCGAATTTCATTCTAGCGATTTTCAAAGCGGTTTCGATAGGGACATCATTGATGATGTCTAAACCTGGTTCGTGAGAAGCTTTTTCGATGCCTAATTCTTCCATGATAAGTGCAGTTGTTGGAGGAGTACCAATTTCGATTTCGAATTCTTTGGTGTCTCTATCAACGCTGATGATTACAGGCACTTTCATTCCTGCAAAGTCAGCACTTTTTTTGTTGATTTCTTCAACGACTTGCATCATGTTAATACCGAGAGGTCCTAAAGCAGGTCCTAATGGTGGCCCTGGAGTAGCGGTTCCACCTTCGATAAGAACTTCGACTGTATCTTTAGCCATCAGTCAGCCTCCTTTTGAATTATTCTAATTTGATCAGCTTTAACAGTAACCGGGATAGGTACTGCCGCTTCTATTAACTCAAGAACGACTTCTTCACGTGATTCATCAATACGAACCACTTTTGCTCTTTCACCCTTAAACGGACCAGAAATAAGTTCAACGATACTTCCTTTTTGTATAGAGGAAATAATAGGTTCTGGCTTTAAGAATCTTTTGACTTCCTCGAAGGTAATTCCAACACTACCTTCGACAACCCCTCTTAAATGCTGTACCTTCAAGTCAGGGTTTCTGAGATCTATTTTTGTTGAGGATTCAACCAAAATATATCCCTTTAAAGATTCCGGAACAAGAATTGATGAAATGCCTATGCCATCAATAGTTCTGGCTTTACGGGCTAGAAGCCTTGCAACATTTCTTTCTTGACCGGCTGAGGTCTTAAGAGCATATATGGAACTGTTAGTATCTTCCATCAAAAATTCACCTATTTTTTAAATTTTTACTTGTTAATAAAATCATACATTAAGTTAAAAAATATTATAAAAGCCATTAATTTTCAGAAAAGTAATGTCTGAAAAATAAGATTTCTATAATAGTAATAAATATGGTAACTAATAGTATATAAAAGTTTTCAAAAAAACGATATTTTTCGAGAAAAAATATGCAACAAAAAAATAAAGGATCAAAAAAATAAAGGGGGATTGGTTTTACAAACCAATCAAGTAACCTAAACAGACGATAAGGTAACCGATACCGCCTACGACAACAACTCCAAGAGCTGAAATCTTGGCCAAATCAAGATATTCGTTACCATCAGGTTTCCTTGATACTTTTAATACTCTTTTTGCGTCTTTAATAAACTTGTTAAAATCTTCCTGTACATTCATTTGAATACCCAAATTAAAAAATTTATAATCATAAAAATATAGTAATAAATACTATATGATTTATCCATTAATAAAGCTTTGTATTTTTACAAAAATAAAAGAAGATAGAATTAGAAAATTCCATCAATAAAATCGTCTAACTGGTCATTAGCTGTGTCGGATTCAGGTTCTTCATCGACATATTCAATATCTGGTGTGTCTTTTGAAGAGTAATTGGATTTGATGCCTGAAACGACCACAGTGGTCCTGACAATATTTTGGAGACTTTCATCGATTTGAGTACCCCAAATGATGTTTGCCTCAGGATCGAGCTTGTCAGCAACAACCTGAACGATTTTTTCGGCTTCGTGTAATGTTAAATCAGAACTACCTGATATGTTGACCAAAGCACCGGTAGCATTTGAAATATCAATGTCCAGTAACGGGCTGCTTAATGCTTCGTGTACGGATTCTAAAGCTCTGTCGCCAGAATCGGATTCACCCATACCAATCATAGCCATTCCGGAACCGCTCATAATGCTTCTGATATCAGCAAAGTCCAGACTTACAAGACCTTTCTTGGTAATGAGTTCTGTGATACCTTTAACTGCTCTTCCCAATATTTCATCGGATACCATGAATGCCTTGTTTAAAGGCAGGTTTGGTGCAACTTCCAGTAATTTGTCATTAGGAATTATGATAACAGTATCAGCAGCTTCCTGAAGTTTTTCCAGACCTTGGTCTGCATTTTCTCTTCTTTTGATACCTTCAGCAGAAAATGGCAAGGTAGCTACAGCAACGGTCAATGCACCTAATTTTTTAGCGATCTTTGCAATGATTGGTGCTGAACCGGTTCCGGTTCCTCCACCAAGACCGCAGGTGACAAATACCATGTCTGCGCCTTCCAGTTCGTTTCTGATTTCATCTTCACTTTCTTCAGCGCATTCTTCACCTACAGATGGCTCTCCACCTGCACCTAATCCTTTGGAGGTTTGTCTTCCTAAAAGGATTTTTTTAGCTGATTGACTGTAAAATAAATCTTGAGCATCAGTATTTACTGCAATTGTTGTTGCTCCTTCGATACCCATTTCATTTAATCTTGAGATGGTGTTGTTTCCTGCGCCTCCGGCACCAACAACAAATATATTAGTTTTAACACCTTGCATTATTCCTATAAGCTCTTCATCGATGTCTGAAGAGAAATTTTCAGGTGTATTTTCTTCCATTCTTTCTTCGGATTCTTTGATTGCATCATCTATAAATTTCACAACTTAACCCCACATACTCTGCTATTTTAAATAATTGTTAAATATTTCTATTTTTACTTATATTTAAATGCAACTCATCATTATATAAATATGAAAAAAATTTTCCTAAAATCTGGAAAATGTTTAATCTTTCGGCATTGCAATAATCTCATGAAACTTCATGTCGAACAGGTTTTTGGCATTTACAGGTGTCAGGATAACTGCAGTGTCCACACCTTTGCCTCTTCCGCCGATTGCGATGATCTTTTCGCCGACAGGCACCAATCCGGCATCAGCGGCCATGATTGAAATTTCAGCGGAAACCTTGATACCGTGGGAGAACATCCTCAATGTATCTGCAACGACGTCCAATGGTGAAAATCCGCCATACTTGTTTGTAACTCCTCTTGCAGCTCCGCTGAATGCATGAGCTCCGATATATGTTTTGATTCCAACATCCTCAAGCTTTTTGATCATTTCATCGGAAATGTCTGCAACATTGTCTTCCTTAAATCCCATGTGATGAGTTACGTTTATGATTTCAACATCCTCATCTTCAAGAGCGCCATACAATTTCATTGCTGACTCTCCGGTTGATGAAGCTATCAGAATTCTTTTTATGTCGCCGGAAGATTCAAGTTTGTCCTTAACCGCACTAATCAGGTCGTCTGTATAGTCGTTTCCTTGCTCTTCGAAATATGTGATAAATTTTCTTTCCATATTTATACCTCTTGAATAGATAATTATTTAAAACTCTATCATATTATATATTTAATATCAATTTTTAATAAAGATTTTTATGCAAACCGACGAACTCGAAAATATAAAACATGTGATAAATGGAGATTACATCGTAATTCCTATTGAAACCGGTTATATCAAACCGAATGACAACCTGGATTCAATAATCCAACCTGCAAGGGAATTGATGGAGGACAATGATTATCTGGTCATTGCAGAAACTCCAATTTCAGTCTCACAGAACCGTCTTGTCGACGAATCCAAATACACACCATCCCTGACCGCAAAGTTCCTCACAGTCGTGTGGAGCAAGTACCTGTGGGGCTATGTTTTCGGGCCGGTCCTTGGAATAAAAAAGAGAACCATCAAGAACCTGAGGAAGCTTCCGAAGGAAACCGAAGCCCACAAGGAAGTGGTCCTTCAGTTGTATGGCCTCAAGCATGCGCTCAAGCCTGCCTCCGAAGCGGGAATAGATTTGAGCAATGCACCTGGAACTTTCGTTTCCCTTCTTCCCGAAAATCCCGAAAAGGTGGCATGCGACATCAAAAGGGAAATCGGAAAGGACGTCTGCGTGATGATCATCGATACCGACGCAACCTACATGAAAAACGGGAAATATTTCACAGGCCTTCCGATAGCCATAGACGGAATCGATGCCGACAACGGATTTTTCGGATACGTGAAGGGGCAGCTGTCCGAGAACATGGGGTCAACACCATTGGGCTGCAGCGAGGACATTGATGTTGAAACCGGACTCAAAATAGCCAACATCGCCGAGGACTATCAGAAATCACTTTCCACCGAAATGAAAACCATACATAGCGTCAAGGAAGTCCTGGGCTCTGAAATCGATGAGGTTACAATCGAAGACCTCGATTCCATCGTCCACACGCCGGCAGTCATCATCAGAAAGATTAAATGATTTCGCAAAAACGGTGGGGTAAGAAAGTTTTATATTAATCGGTTTACATAAATATTAAATTAATATAAACTATAACGGATTTGAGTTTTGTGAATGTAGACAGTATCGCTAAATATAGAAATTACTTATTGCCCATCATGGATTGCGTTTCAATCGTTCTGGGCTATTATCTCGTATCAGTGCTTATTACCGATTCGTTTATGATGCGTCCTACAAGCGTCGTGACCAGAAATGAAATTCTGATAAGCATCGTCATTGCAATAATTGTTTTTCAGATAATATTCAGGTTATCAAAAAGATATACACACATCATCCGTTATGAAAACAGTCAGGATTACCTGCTCTACATTGTGCTTTCACTGATGTCCTCACTTATCGTGTCAGGGATTGAACACCTGTTTTTGAAAATGAAGAATCCTTCAATCAAGCTTAACCTGCTTGTCGGCCTGGTCATTGGAATAATCATGGTTTCCTACCGTCTCATCCTCCGTTATGTCCTCCTGTCAGATGCTGCGCACAGGGGAAACAGACAGACCCCCGAAAACAAGAAAAGGCTTTTGATAATCGGAGGAGGATATTCCGCCAACAACATAATCAAGACAATCAAGTCCACAATGAGAGGACAGTATGAAATCGTCGGAATCGTCGACGACAACAAGAAGCGCATAGGATACTCCGTTGCAGGCGTGAGAATCATCGGAGACAGAAACGACATCATAAAGATCTGTGAATCCAACGAAGTCGACGAAATCTTCTTTTCAATAGTCAACATCGACAACAAGAACAAAAAGGAAATCCTTGAAATATGCGGCAAAACCAACGCCAAGGTAAAGGTCCTTCCAGGCCTCACAGAACTCATTAGTGAAGAGAATCTCTATCACAGCCTGAGAGATGTGGGAATCGAGGACCTTCTCGGAAGGGACCCTGTCGAGCTTGACAACCAGAACATCAAGAACCTGATTCAGGAGCATGTCGTTCTCGTGACCGGTGCCGGAGGGTCAATCGGCTCAGAGCTTACAAGACAGATCATGATTCACAACCCGAAACAATTGCTTCTGCTTGACAACTATGAAAACAGCCTCTATGACATTGAGCTGGAGCTGAAGACCAATCATCCGAACAATGACATTCGCGCGATTGTTGCAAACATCCGTGAAAAGGAAAGGCTGGATGCAATATTTGAGAAATACAAACCTGAAATCGTATTTCACGCAGCGGCACACAAGCATGTGCCTTTGATGGAGAACAATCCGACAGAAGCAATTAAGAACAACGTATTCGGAACATATAATCTCGTGAACTGCTCAGATGAGTACAATGTCAAACGCTTTATCCTGATTTCCACAGACAAGGCGGTCAACCCGACAAACATAATGGGCGCCACCAAAAGATTATGCGAAATGATTATTCAGGCAAAAGACAAGCAGAGCGATACCGAATATGTGGCGGTCCGTTTCGGAAACGTTCTTGGAAGCAACGGATCAGTTGTGCCACTGTTCAAAAAGCAGCTGGCCCATGGAGGACCGCTGACCGTAACCCATAAGGAAATTACCAGATTCTTCATGACAATACCTGAGGCCGTGGCCCTGGTTCTCCAGGCAATCACCTATGCCGAAGGAGGGGAGATATTTGTTCTAGACATGGGCGAGCCGGTGAAAATCTATGACCTTGCAAAGAGCCTTATCGAACTTTCAGGATACACCCTCGGAGAGGACATGGAGATTGAAATCACAGGAATGAGGCCTGGAGAAAAGCTTTACGAAGAGCTGCTTATGGATGAGGAAAACCTCGAGTCAACCAAGCATGAGAAGATATTCATCACAGAGCCGATGGACATGACAATGGATGACGTTGAAGATAAGCTTGACATGTTCAGGGAAATCCTGAACGATGAAAACACCTCAAAAGAGGAGATTAAAGAGACAATGAAAATATGCGTCCCTACATACAGGGAACCCGATGAAGTTAATGGAGAATAAACTATGAATATACCTTTTTCACCCCCGGACATTACAGATGTAGAAATAGAGGAAGTAATAGCAGCACTCAAGTCAGGCTGGATTACAACAGGACCTAAAACAAAGGAATTTGAACGACAGATTACAGAATACTGCGGAAGCGAAAAAACCGTTTGCCTAAGTGCGGCCACAACCGCCTTGGAGATGACCTTGAGAGTCCTTGGCATCGGAAAGGGCGATGAGGTAATTGTGCCTGCATACACATACACCGCATCATGCAGCGTAATCTGCCATGTGGGGGCGACACCTGTAATGGTCGACAGCCAGGAGGACAGGGAAGAGATGGACTATTCCAAAATGGCTGAAGCGATAACCGAGAAGACAAAGGCAATCATACCGGTCGACATTGCAGGAATATTATGTGACTATGACAGGATATTCGAAGTCATTGAAGCTAAAAAAGATTTATTCACTCCATCCAACGAGATTCAGGAAGCGTTCAACAGGATCATCGTTGTGGCCGACTCAGCTCATGGTTTCGGAGCAATCCAGAACGGCAAGAAATCCGGAACCCTGGCAGATTTCACCTGCTTTTCATTCCATGCGGTCAAGAACCTGACCACCGCCGAAGGGGGTGCGGTAACCTGGAAGGCACATGACGGCGTCGACAGCGAAAAGGTCTATAAGGATTATCAGATATATTCACTTCACGGCCAGACCAAGGACGCACTGGAAAAGACCCAAAAGGGATCATGGGAATATGACATTCTCATTCCGGCCTACAAGTGCAACATGACTGACGTTCAGGCAGGAATCGGCCTTGGCCAGCTTAAGAGATACGATTCACTTTTAGCCAGAAGGCATGAAATCGTGAAAAGGTACGAGGAGCACTTCAGGGGCACAAGAGTCATCATGCCGGAACACACCGGCGAAAACCACACATCTTCAGGCCACCTGTATCTGGCAAGGCTCAGGGACATCACCCTGGAAGAGAGAAATGAGATTATCATAAAGATGGAGGAAGCCGGAATAAGTACCAATGTTCATTACAAGCCGCTTCCATTACTGACTGCCTATAAGAACTTAGGGTTTGACATAAAGGACTATCCTAACGCATATCATCTGTTTGAAAACGAGATAAGCCTTCCGATATATTCAACTCTAAGCGATGAGGAAGTCGACTACATCTGCAGAAACCTGCTGGAAATCCTAGAGGATTATTAAAAAGATAAATTTTTATAACAAAAAAAACAAAAATACTAATAATTTATAAATTTTATTTTAAAGAACTCATAGGGGAAATTAAATGTTAGATGATCCATTAGTAAAGACCTTATTAATCAATGTTGTTGAAGACGAAAGCAATTTACCTATTGTTCAATCATTAATCGACGGTGTCGAAACCGATGAAGAAATTGCCAATAAAACCGGAATAAAATTAAATATCGTTAGAAAAATTCTTTATAAACTTTACGATTTAGGATTAGCTAGTTATAAAAGAAGTAAAGACCCTGAAACCCAATGGTTCACATATACCTGGAAATTCGAAAAAGAAGAGGTCATCAACCGTATCATCAAGGATTCAGAAGACTATCTGAAAATGCTTAATGATGAGCTGGAAAGTGAAGAGAACAACATGTTCTTCATATGCCCTCAGGGCCATGTGAGACTTGACTTTGATGACGCTTCAGACTATGAATTCCTATGCCCTGCATGCGGAGAGGAGCTTGAATTCCAGGACAATGCAGATACCATTAAACAAATCAAAGAAGATATCAAAATGGTTGAAAGTAATTTTAAATCCTTCAGTGAAAAGAACAGATAAAAATGGAAATTGAATTACTTGAAAAGGAGAACACTCCCGAAAATGTTATCGAGCATTGCAAGGCCGTTTATGAAAAAGCTATGAAAATAGCCGCTAATTTTGATAATGTAGATGAAGATTTGATACGTAAAGGCGCATTATTGCATGATATCGGAAGATCCAGAACCCATGGGATAACCCATGCAATTGCGGGAGTTGAAATCGCCAAAACATACGGATATCCCGATGATGTGCTGAATATTATTGAAAGACATATCGGTGCCGGAATCACCGCCGAAGAGGCCGTGAAACTCGGACTTCCCGAAAAGTCCTATGTTCCCCAGACACTTGAGGAGAAGATTGTTGCACATGCGGACAATCTGATAAGCGGCACCAAAGAAGTTGACATTGATTT
>NZ_SUTK01000006.1 GCF_015062905.1 Methanobrevibacter thaueri | reverse complement strand
ACTACCGAATTAGAAAAAGAAGCTTATTTCATCGTTAAATCAATTGCTTCAGAAGTTGCTGATGTAAACCGTATTGCATTGAGGGACAGGAAGCATTATTGTAATATTTTATTTGATGATAATCAACGTTTCCCTATTGTTCGTTTGCATTTCAATACTTCAAATCATTTACGTGTTGAATTCTATGATAAAATCACTTTAACATCTAATGGTGGTAAAATTGGTGATAAGGTAGATATTAAACAAGTTTCTGATTTGTATGATTATAAAAAACGTATTTTAAGTGTTATTAAGGAATATTTGGAGATGAATAATTAACTTCATTTTTTCATCTTTTTTTTCTTTTTTTTTATTGGATTATTTTTTTTGCACATTTCACTATTTTTTGGCTTGAAAATTATTTCTTTAACCCATATGTTTTTTGCAATTTTCACTAAATAATTAACTATAAAATAAGACCAATTATGAAATATTATTCCAAAATAAGCAAATAAAACATTTATATATTCAATCCGAAATAGTATAATTATTGATAGAAAAACCAGAACCCAATACAGTTGATGTAGGAATTCTTATATCACATGAATGATACATTTAACATTATTGTTAAACTGATTTGTGCATCAGGTGTGGCTTTTCAAACCGCATCTTTGCTTGTTGGAGAGTGATTGAATGAGAGAATGGCAGGTTGGAGATCCCGTCGGCGACGGCAACGACATAGGTGTTCCTGACACAAGATATATGGGTTATCTTAAAGATAGGGATGGAAATTCACAAGGAACTTTTGTTGATGAATTCAAAAATGACTATGCCAATTCATTCGACTTTTTCAAACTCAATCACGAGGAGGATGCATTCATGATGCTTGAATCCGCCTTCAGAATCTACAATGAAATGAGTGACCATGAAAGATCCCAGATTTCATACAATCCCTTCAACAGGGACTGGGTGATTGAGCTGTGCTGCAGAATTGCAAACATGCACGGCGGCAGGGTGAAAAGTGCAGTGACAATAATCATGCAGAATAGGGGTTCTGCAAAGATATGCAGGGCTTGTGACATGATTTATCCCTATTATCATGAAAGCTGTGGGAAATGCGGAAAGCCCCTGGAAAATCTCAACGCCAAGACCCCCGAAGAGCTCGGCGAGGAAATCTATGATGCAATAGGTCACTTCGTCTTCGATGAGGCCAGAAAGCAGAGACTCGTTGAAGAGTCAGTAAAGCTGATGAAGTCAAATGACTGCAGGCTGGTCAGCTTCCAGAGGGCAATGGATTACGGCATCGATTTCGTTTTCGAAAAGCCACACAGGTTTTTCACGACAACATATCTGTGTGAATACAATCCCCAATATATGGGGCCTCTTGCCTTTAAAGATTTCAGCATAGTGCATAACCATGATGACCTCCTCTCAGATGGAAGATTCTCTAAACTGGTAAGGGAAACTGAAAATGAGACTGGTTTTAAGTTCACCAAGTGTTCCGGAGGTTATGGTGCAAAGCTGGATTACGGCGGTTACGGATTCACATTCACCGATGAGATTGACGTTACCGTTAGCTTTGATATGGGTGACGGCAGGTATGCGGTCTATGACCTTGACTTGAAAAATATGAAACTTGAAAAAGGGTATAGGGTTTATTGATTGAATGAATGTCGAAACATTCGATTCAAGCTATTCCCGCAGGTTGGTGATGCCCTTCTGGCTGACGATCCTGTTGATTCCGGAGTTCTTTACCATCCTTGAGCATATAGGGCAAGGTTCGGCATCATCTATTTCGACCCATTCTCCGTCATCGTACTTTTCTCCGGCAAGATAGATGGTTGAGCCTATCATTTCATTTCTGCTTGCGCTCAGCATTGCATTCTGTTCGGCATGTACTGAAAAGCAGTCATTGTAGTTTCCTGAATTTGACGGAAGGTTCATCCTTTTGCAGTTTCCCCTGTCGCAGCAGTTTTCCTCTCCCCTTGGATTTCCGTTGTATCCTGTACTGACTATCTCGTCGTTGTTCACTATTACCGCTCCGTAGCGTCTTTTCAGGCAGGTGCTTCTTTTTGAAACGGCAAGGGCGATTGCAAGGTAATACTCATTTTTGCTCATACGGTTTGCACTGTTTTCGTCTGTCATGTATCTCATCTCCAAAATAGGTTAATTCTCACTTGTTATAATATTGATTTTGCTACTAATTAAATTGAATGCAAAATCATCGTTCCGGTTTCTGGTGATGGCATTATGTCATTAGCATTAAGCTTTTTGAAACTTCGGCATTGTTTTGAATGGTGATGTATCAATTGTTAGGGTTTTTCGCCTGTGTCGCATGGCTTTACCCAGTCCTTGCCATTAACAAGGGTTTCTATTGCATCCACAATGCAGTGGGGATTCCATCCTACCACAGCGTCTGATCTCTCCTCCAGTTCCTTCAGAATGTATTCCATTCCGAAGAAGCGAACCAGAAGCACCGGAACGCCAAATTCCTTTGATTTCTCGAAAAGTTCCTCAAACATCTCCTGATTGTTGTGGTAGAGGCCAAAAAGCATCACGATAACGTCCACGTCTTCAAACACCTCGTCGGTGAGGTCGTTGTCTTCGGTATTGTATTCGATGTATGAGAAGTCATTCTGGCTGTCGATTCTCTCCTTGTAAAAACCGTATTGGTCATCGGGGTCGTTTCCCTTTGTAATGAGCAGCTTATATGTCTTGTCTGTCATGAAATCGCCTTATCCTCCATATATGATTTGAACCAGCCTTATTTCGTCCCCGTCATTTATGACGCTTTCCTCGATTGCCAGCTCGCCGTTCTGCTTTGCCACCACGGTCTGGGCTGACAGTCCAAGCTCCTTTATCAGGTCGTTAATAGTATACTCTTCGCCTTTCTGTTCCCTTTCCTCATCAATTTCCTTAAACTTAAGATTGAAACTCATTTTTATCACTTCATATATTGTCTTTTGGGATTGAATCACCAAAAAATTAACAATTGTTATATTATTTTAGTGCAATATAAAACTTTCTATGCAATCATTAAAGCGAATGAAAAAACATTTTAAGTGAGGATAATTTAAATATAATTGTTTGTGAATTTGCATGAGGCATTATCCGGATGACAATAAAAAAGCATGGATAAACGTCAAAACATTATTGCGGGAAGTCATATTATGGAATCAAGAATAACAGTAAACAATATAGAAATGTCAATAAAGCAGGCTGAACAGGTCAGGACATGGTCCTTATTCATGGAATCTTTGCAAGCAAGGAAATCATGAATCCTCTTTACGACCACTTCAGCAAAACCCATCATGTGCTTTCATATGATGTCAGGGGACATGGAAAAAGCGACAAGCTGGAATCCTTTGATTTGGATGACTATGCGGATGACTTGAATGGAATCATCAATGAGCTGAATCTGGACAGGCCAATAGTGATAGGCATTTCAATGGGATCATATGTTGCCCTCAGGACTGCAGAAAAGTATCCTGACGCCCTTTCAAGGATAGTCCTTTTGGGAAGCAGGGGACAGGGTGAAATCTCACTGATGCAGAAGGCCGCCGAGGAAAACGAGGGAGATTCCGATATTGACTTGAAGGAAATGGGAAGGATGATTTCAAGAAGGGTTTATGCCCCGGACACAACCATGGAACAGGTTGCCGAGTTCTATAAGGGAAACCGCAGCGAAGTCGAGCTAACCGAGGAGGAAAGGAAAAACATCTATGCCTCACTTGCCCATTATGATATGGTAAGCGATGCCGATAGGGTCAGGATACCTGTTTTGCTTCTGGTCGGCGAATATGACGGAATCAATCCTCCCGAAGAATCAATCAGGCTTCATGAAATCCTTCCGACATCCGAATTGGAAATCGTTGAGGGTGCTGGCCATATCGCCTATCTTGAAAGGGAGTCCGAGGTCATCGAATTGATAGAATCATTCATTGGCTGAACCGCTTTGCCGCATTTTTGATATATTCAGAGCATGTCTTCAATTACAGACTCTCCAAGCTCCCTTGAGCTGTCGCTTAAAACGGCGAATATGATTCTGATTGGGTAGTCTGGATTGTCATTGATGAAATCTTGGCATGCCCCGATTGCCACCTGCCATGCCTGCCTTTTTGGATAGCCATAGATTCCTGATGAAATCACAGGAAAACCGATTGAGCTGCAGTCATGCTCCTTTGCCAGAATTAATGATTGTTCGTAAGCACTGTAGAGTAGTTCCTCTTCGTTGTTGTCTCCGCCGCTCCATATTGGGCCGACGGCATGGATGACGTATTTTGCCTTGAGATTGAATCCGGGGGTGATTACTGCACTGCCTGTCGGACATCCTCCTATTTCACTGCATGCTTCTGTAAGCTCATATGAACCTGCCGCACTGAATATCGCTCCGCACACTCCGCTTCCTTCCAGAAGCCCGCTGTTTGCAGCATTCACGACTGCATCAACATCCAACTCTGTGATTCCTTTTTGCTGTATTTCAATTGTACTCATTTTAATTGTCTCCTTTTAAATAAAATCGCTTTTCGGTCTTGCCTCGATGCCCAATTTCTTATACATTCTTCTGGTTGCAGGATTGGATTCAATTGCCAGATATTTATCTGCTTCATCCCCATGCTGTGGTATAACCTCATTTTCCATCCAATATTTTTTGATTTGTGTTGGCTGGCCACCAAAGTTCCAATAAGATTCATCAGGCTCAAAACCGGTTTTTTCCTTAATGTCTCTTAATATTTTATGGGATCTTTTATAAGGACTTGCAGTTATTAAAATAACGTAGTTGTCCTTGATTAACTCAATCAAATCTTTTTCATATTCCTGTGACTTGATTTTCTTCTCAATGGGATAGTTCCAGATTTCTTTGGAGTTGGCTATTAATGTGTAATTCAAATCCAGAAGGATTATCTTGTCTTTAGCTATTTCTAATTTCTCCTCTCGTGATTGTTCATTTTCATCTTCAGGTTCAGATAGTTTAATTCCACAATGGTAACAGAATTCATTATTGTTGTTGTTGACTGTACCGCATACTTGGCAGGAGTTCAATTCCAAAACAATAGGGGCATGGTCAGAACCTAATTGGTCTTTTAGGATATATGAATCTGTTAATGTACTTTCAAAACTTTTGGAAACTATGAAATAATCGAATCTATACCCATTATTTTTTGTTCGGGAATCCCATGCATATGGCCACCATGTAAAGTTATCTCCCTTGTCATTAAATTCACGGAATGCATCTAAATATTTTGTTGATAACAATTCTTTAAACCAAGCTTCCTCTTCTGGCATGAATCCGGATTTATTCTTGATATTTTTGATGTTTTTTGCATCAAGTTCAGTTGATATTCTATTAAAATCTCCACAGAATATTACAGGTTTATTTGATTTTTTTACATACTCTGTGAATTTATCATAAAAATCGGTCTTATGCTTATATTCTTCATTTCCTCCGGCGCCTGTAGGTGCATACATGTTAAATAAATTGAAATTTTCAAACTCAAGTTTAATAACTCTCCCTTCATCATCAAATTCCTTAATGCCCAAACCTTTTTTAACTGAAACTGGCTTTATTTTTGTATAAATGGCAGTTCCACTATAATTTACGCCTTTTTGTGATGGGAATAAATAGGAATAATAATTTTCAACTTCAGGTATTTCTGCACTTTTAACTTCTTGAAGACATAAAATATCTGGTTTTTCAGCAAATATTTCCTCAAAATGTCCAGTCTTTATCAAAGATTTGATTCCATTAACATTCCATGAGATAATTTTCATATAATCACCTTTTAATATAATTATATTAATCACATAATATATACTGTTTATATGAATTCTTTATATGGACTTATTATAGATTCCTTAGAAAACTAGGTATTATTGGTGAAGTGGTGATGTAATGAATAAAAAAGAGAAAATAGCCATTATTGCATTATTGGTGATTATTATAATCTTGATTGGTTCAATATGTCTTTTCATGAATGGCGATACAGATAATAAGAATAATCAGACAACTCAAATTAACAATACTACAAACGCAACTACAGAAGTAATTAATGCAACATTGGCTGATGATAGTGAAGATACCTCCACTCAATCAAGTTCCTCTGAAGAAAGTGAACCTGAATTCGGTACAGATGAGTATGTTGATAAGTGGGATGAATCACAAAAAACAGATACTGGTTGGGCATATCTGCATGACCAGCCTGTAAAATCAGAAAATGGACATGAATACAAAAGGATGTATGATCCAGACACTCAAGAGGGTTACTGGTATCAGATGGACCAGGAATATGATGAGGATGAGTATTTTAATAATAAATAATGGGTCTGTAAGATAATTAATAAATGATTCCTGTTTTATTTTGGTCTAACAGGATATCATTTTAAATTTTTAAACACATATTAAACATAACTTTATGATGAGTGATTTTTGTCTTTTTTCGACAAATTAAATTATTTTAATTTTTTTCATGCTATAATTAAAATAAAAGAGTTGACAGGTAAAAAGTAGTTTATGTTAAGATATTTTCAAAAAAAAACATTGAAGAGAGGATATTAACCTCTCTTTTGACTAAGGATTGCAGTGTCCACAAGGGGAATATCCTGATCCTGCAGCCTCGTCACGGCTTGAGAAGAACACCTTGTTTGAAGGGTCCATCTTGTCCACATCGCCGCATCCCGGAGCATGGAATTTTCCTGTTTCGAGGTTTCCGACATAACTGCTTGAGGTGCCGGAATGGTAGCTGCTTCCGCCGGAGCCTGAACCTGAACCGGAATCTGATGATGAGCCTGAATCACTTGATGAAGCTGAGCTTGAGATGTAGCTGTGATCATAGTCTCCAAGGCCGAAGGTCTGAATTCCACTGCCGGCAGATAGGAGAACCTCTTTTGAAGCCAACAGATTATTGTTTGTGTCATAGATGTTGATTTTCGCATTGTCAGGGAACAGACTGTATGCATCCGCACTTCTGACATTGACGAATCCGTCGGATGTCACGGTTATAGGAACCATGTTCCCGTTGTTGAGTATGGAACCGTCACGTGAGTACCAGATTTGTATGATGACCTCGTCTCCTGCATATTGGCTTCCAACATCAACGGAAGCGTAGGTCAAATCCTCCAGACCACCGTCTGTCGAAAAGGCCCCTCCCTGTATTTCCATCGCAGCTACAGCTGAAAGGCCGCTGATTGCGATTAGACTGATTGTCAATAATATAAATATCATTTTTTTATAATGCATTTTTTCACCTTCTGTTATATAGTATACTATTTAAATCAAATGATTGATAAATATTAACATACTATCATGAAAAATTTTAAAAGGAGCTTATTTTGATGAAATTTCGTGGAATGGAAGTCAACAGGACAATGGCAGTATGGCTGGGAATACAAGTCCTTATTATAGTTGATATTGTCCTGATTACTTATGGAATGCTGTTTCCGATTTCAGATGTAACATCAGTTCAGATAATGTTTTTTGACTTTTGCGTATGTTTGATCCTTTTGGCGGAATGGATTATAAATTTCTATTTGTCCAGTCCGAAAACCGTTTTTTTAAAGCAATGGGATAACTGGGTAAGTTTGATTGCATCCATTCCATTTGATGTGATTCTGCCGTCAATCATTCCGGGAGCTATCCTTTTAAGGTATCTCAGGCTTTTGAAACTTCTCAGAATTATAGTCCTTTTCAGCAGGTTCTTTGACGGTTTGGCATTATTCCTTAAAAAAAGCAGTCTCGACAAGATTCTCGGCGGGATAATTTTTACCATAATCATCTTCACTTTTCTATTCTGGATATATGGGCCCACATATAATCTGTTTGACGACTTCTACTTTGTCATCGTTACCTTATCCACAGTTGGTTATGGTGATGTGACTCCCCAGTCATTCCAGGAAAAGCTAATCACCGTAATCCTGATTATCGTTGGGGTATTCATATTCTCAACAATCACTGCAGCGATATCCTCCTATCTCATAGACAGACTTGTAAAAGATGATGATGAAAAAATTTCTGAGAAGCTGGATAAAATGCAGGAAAATCTTGATGAGCTTCACAGGGAAAATCAGGACTTGAAGAATGAGATAAGTGAATTAAAGGATTTGATTAGAAAGGACTGACTCATATTGAAGGTTTTTAATTTTTATAGATTTGAATCTATTAGATAATCTTAAACTTCAAGAACCTCTATATTAATGGGTCGTTGTATATTTTCCATTAATTTTAATAACATCTAAAACATACTCTTTTTATGGATAAGAAAAGAATTTTGATAATATTGGTAGTGTTAATAATCGTTGGCATTATATTAATTGGTAATGTTTATTTCATGAAGGATTCTCATGAAAAAACTAATTTAACAATAACCAGTGATGATAATTTGACAAATGAAGATGTATTAACTCTAAGATTAACAAATGAAAGTAATATTGGAATTGCGAATAAAACTGTTAATATTAATTTAACTGATTCAAATAACAATACTAAAACAATCAATGTCACAACAGACTCTAAAGGAAATGGTAACTTTACACTTAACATTAGTGCGGGTAACTATACGGTCAATGCTAGTTTCAGTGGTGATGAACATTATAAAACTTCCTACACATTACAAAATCTAACTGTTGTTGAAGAGGCTATAGAAACAGGCAATTATGAGTCTAGTTCGGTACAATCATCAAATTCCCAATATGATTCATCATATAGTGACGATTATGAAGACGATGGAATTGTGTATTCAACTGATCCTAATTCAGACAAATCCGTATTAGATGAAAATGGAAACATTGATCAGGATAAAGTAGATTATTATAACCAGATAGCACATGAAAAATACGGGCCAATTGGTTAATTAAAAGTTTTTGTCTAAAAAAATAATGTCTTTAAAAGTCTAGAGAATTATATTTTATTAACATATGCTGATTTAACATTTTCTTAATGTGTATAATATATTATATTTTCAATTGAACTTTTTATGATTTTTACTCCAAAATCAATGGAATACAAATAAAATACCATATATACTAATGTTGATAAATTATTAATTAACAATAATATTGAGGTTATAAAATGGACATAAAAAAAGTATTTCTGATAACACTGATTGTAGTGGCAGCCATTGCTTCAATAAGTGCTGCTGGTGCAGGATTTTTAGATGGTCTAATTGGCAATGAGCCACAGGATAATGTTATTGAAATAGATAATATTAAATTTAACACAACAAATGTGACAAAATTTGAACTAAGCGAGAATGAAACAGATGATTATGGATATGTAAGTTGGTTTGTTGATGAAAATGATACTGGATATAATGTACATATTTTTAACTATAATTCATTAGATAATGATTTATTTAAAACAAGCTTTGTACCAACATATAAAGAAAGATATGATAATGCACCTACTCAAACTGTAAATGGAGTCGTTATATATACCACTACTGCAAATACTGGCAATCATATTGGAGAACCAAGATATAAAGCTTATGTTGAAAATTATGATTTGAATAAAATAGTTGATTTCTCATCTCCAGATCCTAACGAAACAGCCAAAATGGCCTTATCTTTAAAATTTGAATAAAATAAAATATGGAGATGCTATTGAGCATTTCCTTCATTAATTTTTTACTTTTATTTTTTTGAATGAATTTTATCAATTCGCAATGTTACCAATAAGATTTGACTTTAGCAGTTTTTACGCCACGTAAGCTATAACTGGATTTATACTTAAATAAACCGCCTTTTACAATATCATAACCCGGATTCTCATAATTAGTAGTCAATTCCACACTATATTTATGAGGGAAACCGCTTTGCATGCCTCCAAATCGGATTATCATGTAAACCTTAGCTTTTTTAGTTACTACTTTTTTATATTTTGTAATTTCTTTGATTATTCTATATTTGGTTTTGTTTTTCACTTTAACTTTTTTTATAGAGTATCGGAACTTTGGATGTAATTTCTTTATATATTTTTTTGCTTTTTTCTTGGTGTAAAATGATTTAACTGTTTTGTATTTAGTTCCTTTATACCCAAATCCTAATTTTTGTTTGACTGTTTTTCCAGTATATTTTTTCACTGAATAGTATAATCCTTGAGAATTAACAGTATACCAGTCAAATTCATCTCCAGAATCGTAAAGGTAATCTTCCTCATAAAAAAGGTCTTCCGCATAATGTGCATTATAAAATATGGCATAATCATATTTGCTGATCGTTACGGAATATTTTCCAATTTTGAATGTCCTGTCTGCTAGTGTTGCTTTTGCAGCTATGGTGTCATGATCAATTTCATATTCATATTCATCGTCATATTCATATTCGTCTTCGTCATATTCATATGTCAATGTTGGTTTTTGCATTGATGAGATTATATTTGATTCATTGCTAGCGGTAATTAAATTCTCTTCATTTGTTTGAACGGTGTCCTGTGTTTCGTTAATAGTAGTTTGTTCAAATACATATTCTTGATTATCTTCGTTTATTTCAAGAGTATCTGTTTGATTATCGTCTGCAGCGTTAACAATTCCAATGCTTAGCAATAATATTGTTAATATCAGACATATTTTCAATATCTTCATATTTCCTCCAAAATTTTATATATATTCTTTTCGCAAGCATTAAATGCTCTGTGATAATATTATGTGTGTATCATGTATTTATACATTTATCTAGTTTTTCATATATTTTTATTAAATTTTCACGTATTTTGTTTAGAATTTTCATAATGGTCGCATTGTTTTGGTTTGTTTTGTTATTATTAATTAATATACAGTTTTGGCTTTTAGGTCTGTTTAATTCTATGTTTTGGAAGTTCTTAAAATAAACTAGTGGAGTATAAATTTCTTTAAGGGAAACAATTCAATGTTTTTTCCTTATTTTTGCGATTGAACAAATTACATTAATCTAAAAGGTTATAATAATTTTTTGATGAATGATTTTTTAATTTTAACAAATTTTTATAAATTATGTTTAATCAATATAGTTGAACATTAGAAATGTCACTAACGATTTCATGATTTTATATGTAACTGACCAAAAGATTTATATATGTGTAAAAATATATAATAAACTATGTCTAAAGACATCCACCAAATGTTTTCAGGACAAACTTTTTTGAAATAAACTTAACAGGAGCCATTACCATGAAAATGATAAAACTCGAAAAACAAAAACACAATGAACCTAAGTTTGACGAACTTTCCGAAATGCTTTTGAGCATGAAGGATTTCCTTTCCGAAGAAACTGATTTCAATGACAAGCAGTGGGTTTGTAACCTCAACGCCATCATTGATTTCCAGGACGAAGACGGAAGCTTCAAGCTCTTCGATTCCTATAGCATTCCAAGCGATGCAAGAGTCGAATTCTGCCACCTGCCTACATACCTCGCAACAGCGACACTCATGAAGGCATACATGACAGATTCCGAATCCTTTACAATCAAGGAAACATCCGCCCTTTCAAAGGGCCTTAAGATGTCCACCGCAAGAAACCTCACCGGCCACGGCTATGAGGGACTCAAGGGCCAGATTGAAGCTCTGAACATATTCATGAAGGCGGGACTCAATGAGTTCCTTGATCTCCACGCTGACCTTTGCCCTGAATTCAGCGAAATGATGGAAGGCATCATCGCCAAGTTCGAGGACATGGAGGCTCAGGGCAAGTTCAAAGGCCCGTGGGGCGAAAGCTATGAGGACGAAATCAAGGCGGTCAACAAATACTTCAGCCATAGAAAGGTCTTTGTCTATGGAACCCTCATGAAGGGCGAGACAAACAACGGATTCATGAGCCACAGCACATTCCTCGGCAAGACTGTCATTGAAGGCTATGAGATGTATGACTGCGGATGGTATCCTGCAATCATCCCCGGTGACGGACTTGTCATAGGGGAGGTGTACAGCGTTCCCGTTGAGGACATCCCTTCAATAGATGCCCTTGAGGGCGAGGGAAGCCTTTACGTGAAAAAGTGCGAAAAGATAACCCTGAACGGGGAGTCAACATTTGCATTCGTCTATGTCTATCTTGGGGACTGCTCAGGCTTTGAAAAGATTCCTGCATGGAAGGAGCATGTTTGGTACGTTTCCTACGGAAGCAACATGCTTTATGAAAGCTTCATGAGATATATCGTGGGCGGATCATACGGAACCAGCGCATGGCGCGCACCCTGCAAGGACATGACACTTCCAGTGGCTGTCAAGACCGTGGAAATACCTTTCGACATGTATTTCGGCAACCTGAGCTCCTGGGGAGGGGGCGTCTCATTTCTGGACACCACCAAAAAGGGAAAATCCCTTGGAGTTGCATATCTCATAACACGCGAGCAGTTCGAGCATGTCTCATGCGAGGAAAACGGAGGCCGCTGCCCTGGAGAAGGCGAATGGTATGAGGACATCATCGACCTTGAAGAGATGGACGGCTTTGAGGTTAAGACAATAACCAACAACAAGCTTCGCACATACAATGAGCCATCCCTGTCATATATGGAAACCCTGTTTAAGGGGATAAAGGAGAACTGGCCTGAAATGTCTGAAAATGATATCTGGAATTATCTCTGCAGCTGCATGAGATAATCAGGTTTCCTATTTTTTTTAAAATAAGAGGAATTGAAAAAAAAGAAAAAGAGCTTATCGTATAGATAAGCTAAAATAGTGATGGGAACAGTCCTGCTGTAACAAGGATTATGCTGATAATCCATACGGCTATCGCAAAGATGATTATATACTTTCCATGCTTGTTGTAGAAAGGATTTTCCTTTTGTGTGAAGAACAGCACTGCACCTATGATTGCGCCGATAAGTGGGGATACGAGTGAGACAAGGTATCCTACAATTACAATCACCAGCTCTTTTGTTTCCGCCATATTGTCACCTCTTGATTTTAATTCAATTCCTTGCTTTTGCCATGTTTTAGTGTAATGGCCATTTAAGCAATGAATTGAATATATTTATGTTTTGTTCACTTTTAAATTTTTGTTGAAAAGTGATTCAATAGGGGTCATGTAAATCTATATGAAAAATTTTTAGTTTCCAATGCTTTTTTGTGATTTAGTGTAAAATATTATATACTAACATAATATGTGTCGCAAGACGCTCCAAAAAATAAATTTAAACTTGGGGAGTGGTTCAGCTCCCATTTCTTTTACTTTTTTGACTACTTTTTTCCATGTAATTAACTATAATTATTTTTACATTTAGGTTAAATTATTCCATGGTTTATATCGATTAGTCTATGAATATCTTATCATTTCTTCAATTTAAACGATACATTGGAATATATCAAAAAACTGGTGTATTGTTAGCAACATGTAAACTAAGAAATTATATCATAACCTCAAAAAAACAATGCTTCTTGAAAAAAATACTATGAAAACTGGAGAATACATAATTGTTATACTATGGCATGAAATGCTTTAATCTTCTAATTTTGAGGATATTCTCTTTCGAATTTTGTAACATTTATTAATTAAATTAATTGATTATTTTAGTCTTCTAATTTATCCATAAGAGATATTGGACCGTTCAAATCGAGTTCAAGCTCTTCATCCAGTTCAATAACATTGTCTCCAGGTTTTGGAAATAGGTTAAGTTGTTTCAGGTGTTTTACATCATCATTAACTAAAAATTGATGTCTTTTCAATGTTCGGATGATTTCCTTTTCTGTAGCGCCCTCTTTCACTCCTTTGGCATAACCCATTTTAATTGGAATCAAATATTCCTCTTTATACACGTTTAAAAACTCTTCATAATATTCATTGCCATTTAAAGCCTGTTTTATCCATTCGTATATTACTGAAATTTTTATCGAAGCCTTTTTTGATGCCATTTTGGTTGTATTTCCTTTTTTAAGTTCGTCAATAACAATTTCCAGTGATTTTTCTGAAACTCTATTGTTTAACTCTTCTTCAAATTCGTTCAGTTCTTCCTTTGTCATGTAGGACTTTTTCAATGCTTTTGGTTTGGAATCTGTTTTGATCATTGTTTTTACATAGGTCTCCTTTTTATATTCCAAAAATTTATCATAGAAATTGTCATATGGTTGCACTGAATTCTTTCCTTCTTCATACCATCTATTCAATTCATTTTCATCCATATCAAGGTCTTTCAGGACATTTTTCAATGGTTTGATTTTGATATTCTCTAAAAATTCATCCATTTGCCTTGGAATAGAATTTTCGGAGTATTCATGATATAGCTCAACATATGTTTCTTCACCTTTCATTCCCTTTTCAATTGAGGTGTTGAACCATTCCTGTTCAATATCTAATTTTTGCAATGTTTCTTCTTTTGTTTTTCCTGATTTCAACAGTTCTGCGGCACTGTTTGCAAGATAAATATCTAAATCATTGTCATGTTCACTTAAAAGTCGGGCAATGGTTTCACTGTCACAATTGATTTTTTTTAGTGATTTGTTTTTTGTATGTCCATTTTTTCTATATTCGATGTATTTTTTTAAGGAAAGCTGTTCGTAATCTCTCAAGAAGTTTGAATAGATTTCATTATCCGTATTTTTAGCCTCATTTATCCAATCTTCAATGTCCTTTTTCACCAATCCATTCCTTTTAAGGGAGTTTGTATAGTTGTAGTAATCGCAAAATTTTAAAAATTTATCCATCTTGTTTTTAACGTATGTCTTGTCATATTTTTCCTTGAGGTTAGGGTATTTTATCAACAATCCTTCAAGATCATTTTCACTTAATCCAACACCATCTAATGCCTCTTTTTTGGTGATTTTTACACGGGATGTATTTCTTAAAAACAGTGTAAACAAAAGCTCATCCTCTTTTTGAAGATAAAGTTCAGTTTCCTTGATTGCACTTAATATTTCATCACTTATTTTAAAATTCCCTTCTGAATCTCTTCTTTTATAGTAAAAAATTTCATCGATTAATTTTTCATTGAAAATGTCATGTTCTGGACCATCATTATTGAAATACCAATCATCCAGTTCATCCGAAGTTAAATACTCCTTGTTCAATATCTCTTCTATGCTTGTGCCCATGTTTATTTGGGATAAGAACTCTGAAAATGATATTTCGCGGAACAAATGATAAAGACCAACATATGGGTATTGGCCGTCCTTTCCCTTCTGATAAAATTCATGGTTTATGATATCATTCAATCCAAGATTTTTCAGTTTGAAATCACTAAGAAGCTTTTCAATGCTTATCATTGCTTCCGCTTCTTCAACATATCTGTCAGTGTTTTCCTTATCAATGAAATTCAACTTTCCGACGCTGTTTATCAGGTCATCATTTTTCAGCTCTTGAAGGAACGGCCCTATATATCCCTTTTCAAAGCCCATTTCAATTAGCTCATTTCGCTTGATGCCCTTTTTAAATCCGAAATGTTTTCTCAATGTTTTCAGATTGTCGCTCTTTTCAATTTTGTATTTGCATTCTTGGCAGAACAGTTCATCTTCGGATTTGGTTTTGCTTTCACATATGATACATTTTCCGTTTCCTATTTCACTTTTGATCAATATGTCGTTTTTCAACCTGCTTGGATGGATATAACTTGGTTGAGCCACTTTAAATTGGTCAGGTGAATTTTCACTGTAATACAACCATGAAACGTTAAAGAGGAGTTTATGGAGGTGAACTGCTCTTAGCTGGTTTAATTGAATATGGTTTTTGGCATCTCCGTTATAGCTGTGCATCTTGTTTCTAATTGAATATGCCTTCAGCATATGTTTTTTCAATTCGGGGCTTAGAAAACCGGCCTGAGATAAGAACATAATTTTATCCTTGAAATATACCAAATCATCCATTTTTAATTCGTTTTTCTTGAAGATGTCATAAATTATGATTTCCAGAAATGTTGTCGCATCGGTTAAAACTGCAGAAGGTGAATCATATATTTCATCTTCTATAATGCAGGCCAAATAGTGAAGGTCATTGTCGAAATTTCTTAAAAAATCAAAATTGGCACTCATGAAATCATCTCTAGTTTTATTTTGTTTCTATTGTAATATATGTTTTTGTGCATAAGTTATTATTATTTTATTTTAATATTTAATTAAATACGTTATAATTCTAATCTATATTAGGAAATAACCAATTTTATTATTTCCATACTTATTAACTTAGATATATGGATTTTTGATTATAGAATGATCTTTTTGAAAAAATCTATTCATCAACTAAACTGAATAAACATTTCCTATGAATATATTCGATTCATGAATCGAAACTAAATGCGGAATTCATTAAAAAATAAAAAAATGGAGTTATTTAAACTCCACTTACAGGTGAAATGGTTATGTTTTCAGTATATAGTGGTGTTGTGGATTTTGCAGAGTCGACAACCTTGACTTCCGCTTTTGCAGGCTGTTTCTGATCAAAGTACATTCCGTCAAAGTGGTATGTCTTTCCGCTTTCCGGATTCAAATCGTTCCAGGCAATTCCTGAATAGATTATCTTGTCCTGGTTGTCATAGTAGTTTACGGTGACCTCCAGATAGTCGAAATTGGTTCCGACGAATATGTCTCCAGTAACGCTGCCGTTGAAGTAACCATAGCCGCCATCGCCAATATTTTCGGTGATGTTTCCAACCTCAATTGAGTTTACGGCATTCATCTGATAGAATGCTCCGCCGGCTATTATCATTACGAATATCAAAACAACTGTCAGAATCGGTATAAGCCACAGCTTCTTGTTGTGGGCATAGTATCCCTTGAAATAAAGTGTTAGAATGGCCGCTATGATGAATAATATTGTTGATATTTCACCGAATCTTCCTATAAACATGAAAACCAATGCACCGGTTGCGATGAACTCGACTGCCGCTATTAAAGGTTCGTCCAGTTTCTCCATAAGAACTATTCCGATTATTCCTCCGACAATACCGATTGCCATTGCGGTGAGGATATTGTCCCATCCCATAAGCATAGGTGTGCCCAGTCCTTCGGCAATGGATACGACAATGCCTACAACTGCCAGAATCAACGGTAACTTTGTGACAAATTCATTTTTATTATCTTCACTGTGTTTAACAACTTGTTTGGCATTTGGATTTTCATTAAGCTTAAATCCGCAACCATCGCAGAATTCAGAATCGTCTGCAAGTTCCTTTCCACATTTTCTACAATATTGAACCATGAATTTTTCCCTCCTGATATTAATTCTGTTTTTATTGAAACTTAAATATTGTTGTAATTATATGGTAATATGGTTATTAAGGGGCAATTGTGTTTTACATGTATCTATTTCATCTCCGGCTTTTTAGCAGGCAGATTCATTATCAGCTCATATGCCGCAGTATGGGCACCAGGCCAGATATTCAGTACTGTTCAGGCAGTCTATGATGTCCCGGGTCAGCTCGTCGAAGCTCTTGCAGAATGTCGGATTGTAGAGCATCAGCCTGTCGTAATACCTGCGGGCATTGTCCATCTCATTTTCCCATACGCAGTTCCTGATTAATGTAACATGGTTTTCGGTGTTGTTGGGATCCAGTGCAATTGCCCTTTCTAGGGATTTCCTGAAGCCTTCAAAGTCAAGAGGGTAAAGCGTCCATGCCTTCATGACCCATAGCTCAACCGATTTGGGATCCAGTGCCAGACCCTTCTGTATGTATTCCAGGGATTTCAGAGCGTTGCCCAGATTCTGATATGCCTCTGCCAGCGTGACGTATGCGGTGATGTTGCTTTCGTTAACTCGAAGAAGGTCTTCGGCATAGGTTATGGCCATTCCCGCTTCGAAGTTTCCTATATGTGCCTTGCAAATCCTTTCAAGAACCCTTTCGTCACCGGGATTTTCATCCAACAGCCTTTTCAGGATATGGATTGCTCTTTTATAGTCGCTGTCAAGATACATGTCCGAAAATTCCAGAATGATTTCAGGATCCTTGCCTGATTCATAGGATTTGAATGCACATGAAACCGCTTTTGCATGCTTGTTCAGCTTCAGGTATGATTTTGCCATCAGGGAATATGCCTCCGCAGTCTTTATGGATTCAATCGTTTTGATGGCCTCATCATATTGTTTGAGGCGGAAGAGAACCAGTCCCTTTTTGAATTTGAGTTTCCGGCTTTCAAGCTCATTGATGTAGTCGAGGGATTTCTCGTATTCCCGGAGGTTGCAGTGGTAGTCGACCATGCGGAATTTCACCGACTTGTTGTCCGGGCGGATTTCAAGAAGCCTTTCGCCTGTGATGGCCGCATTTCTCCAGTCTTTGAGCTTTTCATAGGAAATCATCAGGTATGACATGATGGTTTCGTTGTCATCACTTTTGAGGAATTCGTTGAAGTGCCGGATTGCATTGGGGAAATCACTCATTCTGTAGAAGTCAAGTCCGATATAGGCATCCGATTTCGGATTGGCGGATTGTTTCAGATACCTGATTGACTCATCGTATTCATCGTTTAGAAACAGTGCCTTTCCAAGCTCGAAATAGGCTTCGTCGGTCGGCTCGACTTCAATGTACTCCTTCAAAAACTTGATTGCGTCTGAATATGGATTTTCGCTGAATTTTTTGAATCCGTTTAATATTTCGGTGATTTCGGTTGTCATAATGATTAGATGGTTCTAATGGTATATTAAGTTTGCCATGAAAAATAGGCCTCGGCTATGGGGCATCTCAAATCAGCTTTGCAATAACCCATTCGTTAAACAGGATGAACTGCACTTCGGCACGTGTTGATTTGGAATGTTTAAGGTCTCTTGCGCTTTTGACCTCCTTGATTAGGGTATACTGGTTGTTTGCAACATAACCTACCGTTTCACCTTTTATATCAACGCGTATCGCATACCTGTCATGGGGATTGTCGGGTTCTCTGATCAAATCAACGATTGTTCCTTCACTGAACGGTGCGAAATTCTTGTAGTATTGGGTTCCCGTAATGTTGATGTAGTTTTGAGTGGACTTTAATTTTTTAAGCTGCCTTTCCGCCTTATCCACTTCATCATAGCGTTTGGCTCCAAGAGCCTGACAGATTCTTGCCTTTACGGGTTCGCCCAGATGGTCTAGAATTTCTGCCTTGGTGGATAGGTATGGGCCGTTGTCGCAGCCTTTGGGAAGTATTTTCAATGCTTCATTGATCACTTCCAGATCACGAGGCTCAATTTCTCTAAAAAGCAGTTTCCTTTTTAGTTTGTCTTTCATGCAGGCTGCCTTGTTTTCCAGGAATGTTTTATTTGTGGGTTCTTTTGATAATGCCCTGTCATAATATTTCAGGGCCTCGTCATACTGAAAGCCCCTTTTCAGTATTATTGCCTTTCTGTTATAGTCATTGGCGGGGCGATGGGGATTAAGTTTAAATGCATAATCGATAAGAATCAGCGCCTCGGCATTCACTCCTTCATGTTCAGATGCTGCCCATGCAGTTTCTGAGAGATAATTCGCTTTAAACTCATCATCAGCATACTCTTTTGCCCGGATATACCTGCTGATTGCATGCTTTAATACATTGTGATATTTTTCCTTCTGGGTGTCCTTTTCAAGTTCCTCATATGAATAAATGATGTAATGGACTATTCTTGCATAATATATTAGGTGGGATGACCCGATTGCTGTGTCCTTCAGGGCGTCGAGCGCTTTTAGGGCCTCCTCATATGTGCTGATTGCATCCTCATAGCGGCCTCTTCGATATAATAGATCGCCTTTTTCCGTAAGATACATATGAACGGTTGAATTCCCTGCGGCTTCACAGGTTCTATTCCAATATGCTTCCGCCGAATCATAGTCTCCGATTGCTTCATATTCAAGTGCAATTTCAGATAATGCCTCACATTTTTTACTATTTCCAACCGATAACCTCAACGCTTCATTATAAAATTCTATTGCAGTTGAATGGTCTTTCCTTATGGAACATTCCTTGGCCTTTCTGTAAAAGTGTTCGCGCCTGCTGATATGTTTATGGGATTTCTTATGCTTGTCTTCATCTTCATCCTCATATATTATGATGCCTCCACAGTGGATGCAGACATCTTTCCCTATATAAGGGTTATACAGTACAAACGGGTCTCCTTTTTTCCATGGATGACATAAACAGTATCCCATAATAATCACTCATTCGTTTTTCATTTAATTGTCTGGATAAATTTGAGAATGTTGCATCATCTGCAACGTCTGTTTTACTTCAGTTTATCTTAAATATTTGATTTAATCTTTCCTTAATATTAATTTGGTTTTATATGATTATTAAATTTTATGATTATAAGTTGTGAATAAAAAGTTGAAAAAATAAAAAATAAAACTTCAAATTTTTAAAAATTAAATTTAAAAACCCCATTAAACTTGCTGATTATTGAAATCATGGATTTATAATATAACTTATATAAAACATATAATATAAAAAGCACATCAAGCCGTTCCAGAGCATACATATAATCACGGCAGCTGCATCACTGCCATTCACATCATTAGAAAAACCCTCTGTAATTAATGCGATACTGCAAAATATCACGGAATATGCGGCTAGAATAAAGCTGATCACTCCAATTAACTTATTATATCCTACATTTAAAATTGGACAAACAAATGTTGAAAAAAGTAAAATCATTATAGATATATTCTCAATCAACTCTACTAATTTTTCCCATCTTGTTGGAGGTTCAGTTGCTTTGGAAATGGCATCGGCTTCATTTGCATCATCTTTTATATTTGCTGTTTCATCAATTGCATCCTTTTCACTGACAGTCCCTTCAATGGAAGTTCCGCAGCTCTTACAAATAGTGTCTTCTAAGTTAAGTTTGCATCCGCAATTGCTGCAATAAACAACGTTCTCCTTGGCGGTTGTTTTTTCAGTTTTTATTTTGTCATCCGGTTTTGAATCCATTTTTTCAATGCTTGAATTTTCACTTTTTGCTTTGGAAACATTTTCTGTATTTGTATTTTTTGCTGAATGGAAGATTTCACGTTCGGAACTTAATTTTAATACATGGTCATAATAGTAATCTTCAATGCATGAAAAATTGCAATCGGGATATGATTCACAGGTAATGAAATACTCAGATTCTCTCTTTAAGCCGTTTCCACATTCTGGGCAATTTCCGAGGACGGGTTCTCCAATTTCCTGTTTATATTGCACATTGCTTAATCGGATATTATATATGAAAAGGTCTTCCATTGCATTATCCCATAAATCGTTTTCTTTTAAATAATTTTTGATGATGGAATTTGATTCCTTTACGGTATTTGCATTGATGATGTCAATGCCGTACTCATTGGATAAAAATTCACAATCGTATCTGTTAAAATATCCTCGTTTTTTGGATCGAAATTGCTTAAATGATATTCCTGAATGGGGGTCTGATGTATTCGACTTCAAAATCAGTTCTTCATCGCCTTCAAAGTCTTCATCCCATGAACTTCCACAGAATGGACATATGTGATAATTTTCTTCAGGAAGTGCTTTGCCGCAGGATTCGCAAATGTCAGTGATTGAAGCAGGGTCCGCTCTTTTCAGGGAACAAGAAAAACTGCATTTAGGATAGTTGATGCAGCCGGCAAAATTGCCATATTTGCCTTTTCGTCTAATAAGATTTCCTCCACAATCTGGACAGTCAGTTAATGGTTTGAGTGGAGAATATTTATTATATGGCAATCTGCCCCCTCCATGTTTATAATGGCCTTTATACTTATCGTATTCTCCGCCGGGAGTTTGATTGTATCCTTCGTAAAAACTGTTGAATTTTTTTATATAATGAATTTCCCGTTTTTCCAGTTCTTCCCGGCTTGCGCCAGGCATTTTTTCAAGTATTTCAAAAACAAATTTGTCGCCCCGGTCATGGTCCTCTTGCATGCCGGGATTATGGTGCGTTCCTAATGCAAGCTCCTTGTGGTGCATGCCTCTTCTGGCAAAAACATTATGTGACTGGCCTACATAAACCTCTCCGGTCCGATCATTGATGAATCTGTAAATGCCACTTTTCATAAAACCACAATTAGACAATCATTATTTATATTTCCATTCATAGAACAATATTTTATTAAATCTATATTTGACATTAATTTGGTAAAAAGTTATGTATTATGAAATTTCTCATTGGATATGCAGAATGTTTTCATGAAGTATTCAAGAATCCAATCATTCTGTTCTAAAATGTTTCGTAAGGAAAATGGTTAAATCATATTAATGTGTAAATGCATATAAAAGAACTATTGAATGCATTATGTTTGGGCAATATTGGGTTGATTTACATGGCAGATAAATTCAGCAAAGAGACACGCAGTTATATAATGTAACGGATCAAGGGCAAGGACACCAATCCTGAAATCATTGTTCGCAGTTATCTGTTCTCGAGAGGGTTGTGCTTCAGAAAGAACGATAGGAAATATCCTGGAAGTCCCGATGTCGTGTTGCCTAAATATAATACTGTTGTGTTTGTCCATGGATGCTTCTAGCATCTTCATGATGGATGTAAATATGCCGTAATGCCAAAAATCCAATGTTGAGTTTTGGAAGAAGAAATTCTATGGAAACCGGGAACGGGATGAACGTAATCATAAAGAGCTTGAATCAATGGGATGGGAGGTAATCACTGTTTGGGAATGTGAATTGAAAAAGGATAAAGTTGAACAGACTCTTGAGGAGTTATATATCCAAATAACATCAAAACTGTAAACTGCTAAATTTTATGTAATTAAATAACGAAAAAATATGGGTTAATCTTACTTGAAGATGTCTTCATGATTTTCACAATTTGTTAGTTATTATTAAATCTTGTTTTTTTATTTATTTCGGGAATTTCAAATTTTTTACAAAATGCACATTTGCACATGACAATAAATTTAATCAAATGTAAATATTATGATTAAGATATAATATTTTAACAAAACATGTAATGATTATTATGGACGATTTAAAAAAAGAACTTTTAATGTTTCAAAAGGAACGGGATTGGAAAAAATTCCACACGCCTGAAAATCTGGCAAAATCTATATCGATTGAAGCGGCGGAACTTCTCGAACATTTTCAGTGGCAAAAGGAATATGATGAAAATGAAGTCGCTGATGAATTGGCTGATGTTTTGATATACTGTTTATATATGGCTGATGCAATGGATTTCGATGTTAAAGAAATTATTTTAAATAAGATGAAGAAAAACGCCATTAAATATCCAATTGACAAGTCAAAAGGCAATGCTAAAAAATATACGGAGCTTTAAAGATGATTGTATATGAAGCAACTAAAGGGGAGTTTTGTGATTCTGTGCTTGTCGGTTCAATAACCGATGAAATCGAACATATGTATCTGGCAAAAATAGGTAAATCGCCGGAATCACAAATCAGGTCCTGGAGAAATTCAATGGTATATATGAGAAATGTTCTGGAAGATTCGGAAATTCCGGATGATTGTGGTGTGGCAATTGAGTTCACAATTCCAACAACTTCAAAAAGGATAGATTTCATATTGACCGGACTGAATCAATCTAAGGATGATTCCGTAGTTATAATTGAACTTAAGCAATGGGATTGGGCTGAAAAAGTTGAAGGAAAGGATGGGATTGTCAAGACAATTCTTGGAAGGGGTGTTCATGAAACGACTCATCCGTCATACCAGGCATGGTCTTATGCATCATTAATAAGGAACTTCAACGAAACGGTTGAGGAAGAGGAAATCGGATTGTATCCATGTGCATTTCTGCATAATTATGATTTTCAGGATGATGATCCTTTAACTGATGAAATATATAAGCCGTATTATGATGAAGCTCCATTATATGGGCAAAAGGATATTTTAAAGTTAAGGGAATTCATTAAAAGATATATACGATATGGTGATGACGGAAGCCTCTTGTATCGTATAGACAATGGCAGGATAAGGCCTTCCAAACGGCTTCAGGATACTTTGTACAGCATGCTTCAGGGAAATGATGAGTTCGTCATGATCGATGAGCAGAAGGTAGCATATGAGCTTGCAATTGAAATGGCTCGTGAGAGCTATATCGATGATAAAAAAAGGGTCTTGATAGTTGAGGGAGGTCCGGGAACAGGCAAATCGGTTGTTGCAATCAATTTGCTTGTGGATATCATGCAGGATGACATGAACTCCTGTTATGTAACTAAGAATACTGCTCCCCGTGAAGTGTTTTATAAAAAGCTGAAAGGAGGAGAATTTAAGGTTGGTTGGATTAAAAATATCTTCAAAGGCTCCGGAACATTTATAGAATCTAATGAAAATGATTATGATGCAATTATTGTGGATGAGGCACACAGGTTAACGGAAAAAACCGGTTTTTTCAAAAAGGGAGACAATCAAATAAAGGAAATAATGAATGCAGGAAAATTCACTGTGTTTTTCATTGACAAGTTTCAAAGGGTATCGATTGAGGATTATGGGAGCATTTCAGAAATTAAACGATGGGCTTCAGAGTTTGGTGCCGAAGTAAAGCAGATTAGGTTGGCATCGCAATTCCGGTGCAACGGATCGGATGGTTACTTGTCATGGATAAGTGACGTATTGGAACTTGAAGAGACTGCAAACTATGACGGTTTTAACTTTGACTATGATTTTAGAGTAGTGGATTCGGCTTCAAAATTGAGAGATTTGATTTTTGAGAAAAATAAAGAGAATAATAAATCTCGTCTGATTGCAGGGTACTGCTGGAATTGGATAAGTGAAGGAAAAGAGGATTCAGATGTTCATGATATCGTCATTGATGACTTTTCAATGAGCTGGAATTTAGGAAACAGTAAAACATGGGCCATTGATGATGATTCAATAAATGAGGTGGGATGCATTCATACATCACAAGGACTTGAATTTGATTATGTTGGTGTAATAATTGGTGAAGATATGAGATTTGATGGAGAACATATTGTAACTGATTTTAATAGGCGTGCAAGAACTGATAGGTCAATGTTCGGTATTAAAAAATTGTATCAATCGGATTCAAAGAAAGCTTTAGATTTGGCTGATGAAATAATTAAGAATACGTATAGAACTTTAATGACTAGGGGAATGAAAGGATGTTATATTTATTGTGAAGATATGGCTCTTCAGGCATATTTCATTGACAAATTAGATAAAATTAAAGTTCATGATAAAGATGATTTGTAAACGATTATTTGGAATGAGTGAGATACGTTAATTTTTAATTTATTTATTTGATTCAATATATTCTGTCATGCCAAAATTTATATTTTAATTGCACGGGTATGAGATTGAAATCAAGTAGTGTAAACAAAGTTATATTAAAAATTATAATAAACTATACATAAGGAGTTATTATTATGGACAAAACATTTTTGTCAAAATCCAGGTATTGCAGCTGTGTACAGTGTGTAAATATTCTTTGGTTAAGTAAATATAAACCGGAATTTGGAGAAGTTGAGAGTAATGATTCCACTCTTGAAACCGGTAGAAAAGTAGGGGAACTTGCCAAATGTTTATTTGGAGATTATAAAGACGTTCCGGTTGATGAAAATATTAATAAAAGAATAGAAAAAACAGAAAAACTACTTCAAGAAAAACCAAACATCATTACCGAAGCATCATTTATCTATGATAACAATTTCTGCAGTGTGGATGTCCTTAAAAATGATTCAGACGGAGTAGAAATCTATGAAGTAAAGAGTTCCACTAAAATCAAGGATATTTACATAGACGATGTTGCATACCAGTACTTTGTCTTATCCAATATAGGTTTGAATGTTAAAAAAGCATGTATTGTATATATAAACAATGAATACATAAGAGGCAAAGAATTGGACATTAACCAGTTATTCAATATTGAAGATTTAACTGATATCGTTTTAGCAAAACAAAACGAAATAAGAGATAATATTAATAAAATCAATGAGTTTATGCAAGAACATGACAGCGATAATCAGCCTGAATCACATTTGGGAAAGAATTGTTTTGATCCATATCCATGTGCCTTCTGGGATTACTGTACAAGGGATTTGCCTAAACCTAATGTTTTTGATATAAGTGGCATGTGGAAATCTGTGCAGTTTAGAAAATACGATGAAGGTAAAGTCTCATTTGAAGATTTGGAAAATGAGGACATAAATCCAAAATACCTAGAACAAATTGATTTTGAATTATACGAAAGAGAACCTAAAATAAATAAAGACGCTATAAACAGTATTTTAGATAATCTTAACTATCCGTTATATTTCATTGATTATGAATCCTGTCAGTATGCCATTCCTGAATTGGAAGGAACAAAGGCATATCAGCAGATTCCTTTCCAATATTCGTTACATATAATAAAAGAGGAATGTGCAGAAATAGAACATAAGGAATTTTTAGGAGAATCTAATGATGATAATTTAATCAGGACCTTCGCTGAAAGCATGATTAGGGATATGCCTGAAGATGGCAGTGTGATTGTCTATAATAAGGCTTTTGAAGCCACCCGTAATAAGGAAATTGGGGAAATGTATCCTGATTTAAAACCTGAAATGGATAGATTCAATGCCAATATGGTTGATTTGATGGTGCCCTTTAGAAATAGAGATTACTATACAAAAGAGATGGAAGGTTCCTATTCAATTAAAAAAGTATTGCCTGCATTATTCCCGAATGATCCTGAACTGGATTATAGTGAATTGTCATTAATTCATAAAGGTGATGAGGCATCAAACGCATTTTTAAGCTTAAAAGATAATCCTCCTGAAAAAGAGGAAATAATCAGGGCTTTACTTGAATACTGTAAACTTGATACTTATGCTATGGTAAAAATATGGGAAAAATTCATAGAAGTAACAGAATGATGATAAATGGAGGATAATTCATGGATTTGGAAATAAATGATTTTGGACAAATAAATAACGCTGAAATCAATATTAAAAAAATTAATGTGGTTGGTGGAGTCAACTCCAGCGGTAAATCAACGGTATCAAAAATTCTATATTGTTATCTAAA
This sequence comes from Methanobrevibacter thaueri, assembly GCF_015062905.1. GTDB lineage: Archaea > Methanobacteriota > Methanobacteria > Methanobacteriales > Methanobacteriaceae > Methanocatella > Methanocatella thaueri_A. The sequence goes on along the minus strand of NZ_SUTK01000006.1, from coordinate 33,097 downwards.
ATCAGAAATTGATGATGAATCAATAGATTACTTGCTTGATAATGAAGATTTATCTGATTTAAATGATTCAAATGTTAAATTTGAAACTGATTTTATCCCTTCAGATATTTTTTATCTTGATAATATTTCTGTTTTTGATTTAAAGGATTTGGAAATACTGAGATTTGATCATATAGTTCACATTAAGGAAGCTTTAGAAGAAGATATTGTTAATAATGACTCTGAAATTCTCTCAAAAATCCAAGACATTATTAAAAGTGACTGTCCAATGTCTCAGGAAAACTCATCTGGAATCAAGGAAATTGGAATAATTCAAATTCTTCTTCAAAACAATAAATTAAATGAAAACTCCTTTTTAATCATTGATGAGCCTGAAGCAAGCCTTCATCCTCAATGGGAAATCAAATTTGCAGAAATCCTGGTTTTACTTGCAAAAGAGTTAAACATTCATATATATCTGAACTCCCATAGTCCGATGTTTATTGAGGCAATTTCACTTTACTCTCAGTATTATGATTTATTAAGTGATACTAATTTTTATCTGACACAAAAACAAAGTAATAACCAGTATAACTTCAGAAAGATTAACCCTAAAAACATGGGAGCAGTTTATGAAAATTTAACTAGTCCATATGATGAACTAGATAAGCTCAAAGCTAAAATATTGTTTAAGGAGTAAAAATGACATTAACAACTGAAGAAACCCTATTTGTGGAATTTCTCCAATCATTCCCGCAATTCTACAAAAAAGCCCATGAAATAGCTGAAAACACAAAGGGAATATCAATTCTTCCAATGGAAAATGGAGAAAATGAGTTTAAAATGTATGCTCTTGATGACATTTGCCACTCATGCAATATTTTTAGAGAGGGAAATCTATCAATAACTCCAAAAACAACCGATGCAATCTGGTATAAAAAAGTAGATGGGAATTTCTTTATTTTCCTAATTGAGTTTAAGGGAGACCTGCTCTGCAGAAACTCCAGTAAATGCACTCTAGTCGAAGTTGTTGAAAACTTAAAAAATAAAAACTATAATGATGAATTGGAACATGAACTTTTCCTATTAGATAAAGTTCTTTTAAAATATTCAGACCGAATGTTAAATGGACTTGCAGCAAAGCCATTAGAAACAGTAACAATTGCCCTACCTTTGATTTATGAGGAATATTATGAGAAAAACAAAGATAATGTTGATTTTTTAGATATCAGGAATTTCTTAAAAAATTCCAGAATTGTTTATAGAGTAGTTTCAATATCAGAAGATTATGAACCTAACCGTCAAAGAACACGTTCAAGATCTTATAGGTGTTCAAATATAATTCCATCTGTATGTAAGCAACTTGCCCGTGAAAGACACGACAGAGAATTGGAATCATCCTATGAATCGAGCCTACAGACTTATTACAGAAGATACGAACGTGCAGGCATAGTTTATAGTGCAGGTTTTGTGGACAATATTGCTTTTAATAATTTCATTGAAAATTACTTAAAATAGTGCCGCAGAAAATCTAATTTTTTATATACTATTGTTGATAAACAGATAATTAATATTATAAAGATGGGTGTAATTTAATAACAACTGAAAAAGATTATGTTGAAAGGCTTGAAAAAATCATTGATAAACAGGATGATTTGTTATCCCAATTAGATGCAAGGTTTAAGCAGCAAGATTCATTGATTGAAATTTTATCTAAAGAAAATAACTTTTTAAAGGAAGATATTCAAAAACACAAGAATTTAACAAGGGATATGCATAAAACTGTAAATCAGCAAAAAAATGTAGTGGCTAAACTAAAAAAAGAACTTGAAGATCAATTAAAAATACAACAGGATTTACATAGGGAATATGGTGAGGTTATTAAACAATTAACTGATGATTTAGAAGAAGAGCAAAATAATAACGAAAATTTGGTTAAAGAACAAGGTAAATTAGAATCTAAGATAAATTTATTGGAATCTGAGATAAAAAAATTAGAAAATGATATTTCATCTCAAATTGATAATAATAATTCTCAACCTAGTTTTTATGATAGTTTTAATCAAAAAGTTGAAAATGATTCTCCTGAAATTCAAAACGATAAGAAATCTTGTCCAAATTGCGGTTCTCAAATTGAAGAGGGTTTTTTGTTTTGTGAATCCTGTGGAACAAAATTATAATATTGGTGTTTAAAATGGGTTTTTTTAATAATGTAAAAAATATTAAAGACCAAGTTTTACAATATGATTCTGTTCCGAACTTTGAACAACTACAAATAGTATTTGATAAAATTGATGATCAGGCAGATAAGGAAAATGAAAAGAAGAAAGATGAAAGAAAACATTTTGAAAGCTTAAGTCGGGAAGAAAAAATAGAGTATAAAAAAATTCAAAGAAGGAATAAAAATCTTAAAAGATTAGGGCTGTATGGTTTGACTGCTGCGGGCATGGCAACAGGAGTGGGGATTCCTGTGTTGATGGCGGCCAATATTGGTACAATATTATCTGATGATAATTTGACTTATACTAAAAATAATAATAAAGAAGATAAAGAAAAGAAACCTACAGATTCTCAAACTAAAAAACCTAGAGAATATTTTACAATTAATTATACTAAAGAAGGACTTCCAAAAGTATCAACATTAGTTGATAGGGATCCGTTTAACTTAGAACAAAGATATAATGAACTTATGAGGGAATAGTGATATTATGGCTGATGAAAAACAAGTAGATATTGATGGAGACGGTTACAAAGAAAGTGTTGTATCTGATACAAATGGTGATGGTAATTATGATACAATTGTAAGTGATACTGATGGTGATGGTAATTACGATACTGTTGCAATGGATACAACTGGTGATGGGAATATTGATACAGTAGGTGTAGATTCAACCGGTGATGGGAATATTGATTACGTTGAAGCGGATACTGATGGTGATGGTTATGCTGATTTTGCCGCAGCTGATACAACTGGTGATGGAAATCCTGATACATATGCATATGACACTACCGGTGATGGATACATTGATTCTGTAGAATATGACACTACTGGTGATGGAAATGTAGATTATGGAGTCTATGATACTGATGGTGATGGTTATGCTGATTTTGCCGCAGCTGATACAACCGGTGATGGAAATGCAGATACTTATGCAGCAGATATTAATGGTGATGGATATATTGATTTTGTTGGCCAGGACACTGATGGAGATGGAAACATAGATATTGCTGCAGCTGATGTCAATGGTGATGGCTATGCTGATACTTACGCAGCAGACACTACTGGTGATGGTAATCCTGACACTTATGGTTTTGATTATGATGAAGATAGTGACATCGATGAATATGGTATAGATGAAGATGGAGATGGGGAAATAGATTATTATACTGATGATATAGATGATGATGTATTCGATGATTTTATAGATGATGACATCGATGTATAATGACTATCTGACATATTGCACTAAATCTTTAAATATTTATCAGTATTCTGTTCTTATTGTGGATGGTTTAAATCTAATTTTCCATCTACAAAAGACATAATCACTTATTAAATATATTTTTATTTAATAACTAAATTATAACTTTTTTATCTCATTATATTTACACATTTATAACCATCAACTAAAGCATTTTAATCAGAGGTGTAAAATATAATCTTAACTGCTCATATTATTATTTAAGAAATATTTTGGTCAATAAATGAAACTATTATTTGGAATTTTTATTGGAACTTGATTATTGAGAAAATGAATAATATTTATTAATAATTTACGTAAGATAAGTGATAATATGATAACATGTGATGTTTGTGGACATTTGAATGACCCTTCAAGGGCAACCTGTGAAAATTGCGGTTCAGACCTCTCAGACAGCCCTGACTGGGGAATATATGATGATGAATATTTCGATTAGGACAACCTGGAGGAGCCGGACTATATTAACCCGGATTTCTATGAGTGAGGTGATTTGATGAAGACTTGTCCAAGATGCGGTTCAATACTGTCCGATTTCGAACCATACTGTGAAAACTGCGGATTCGATCCGGACTTTGACTTTGACGACTGGGAAGAATAGACAGAGGAGATAAAATGTGGGAATGTCCTAACTGCGGAGCGGTATTTGATGAGGAATATGAGGAATGTCCCGAATGCGGATGCTCAGAGGATGTCAACTACGGATGGGTAGGCGAGAACTATGGATGAATAGCATTTGCGAGACCCTGAAAACGAGCATGACAAGGATGCCATCCGGGTTGAATATCAGGGAATGACTGTGGGATATGTAGCAAACAGCTCATATACGCTTATTGATGAGGCCAAATCCGCATCACAAATCAGTGAACTTTTTGAAAGGAGCACCAAGGCGAAGATACTTTTTGTCTTCATGCAGGACTATCTTCTTGCAGAGATGATTTGAAAACTTTAAATAAAAATATATTAGTCAGTTGATTGCATACATATTATCATGGAACTCAAGAATATCTTTAAAAATTCTTCATTCGATACTCTCGACAAGAACAAGGAGCTTCTCGAGGAGCATGACCTATTAAACATAATGGGCTCTCCAAATAAAGTGTTTTTAAAGTTCCTTGCATCAAAAAAGATTGACATAAACGAGGATGAAATCACAGAGGAACTGATTGATGAATTTGAAGGTTCCGTCGATTCCATTAACATGAAACTTGCCAAAATCCAAAGGCAGAAGGAAATCATATTCACCGAGCGCAAGGTATGGATCAACATAAAGGAAGACGACAAGACAAAAGGAAGCGATTTGATCCTTCACCATGACAGAATCACCATAGATGAAACAGGAAAAGAAATCCCCTACTCCGACATGCTTGAAATAGAGCTTGAGGATGGAAGCTGGTCGAAAAAAATATTCAAGATCACCACAAACGACGATGAGGAAATCACCTTTGAAATCAATGAGGACAATGCCGTTCCATTGAAGGAAATCATCGAGGACAACATCTACAACCAGGACTTTGATGAAATCGATGCCCTTCTAGAGCTTCAGAGCCTCTTTGAGGAAGGAAAGATTTCAGCCGAGGAGCTTGAGGCAAGAAAGGCAATCATATACAGCGATGATGTGTACTGCACCAACTGCGGCGCAAAAATAGATTCCGATTCTCTTTTCTGTCCAGAATGCGGACACGAAGTGCTTGACTAGTCATCACTCTTAAAACCGGTCTTTTCCAGTATTTCAATTATTTCCCGTCCCAGATTAGTGCACTGGTATATCCTTCCCTTTTTGGCTGTCTCGTTCATGCATCTCACTAATTTCTTCTTTTTCATGTCATGAAGAGCCACTGATACCTGGGCCGGTGTCAGCCTTGTTCTTTTGGAGATTTCGGAGGGCATAAGATTCTCATGCCTCAATGACTGAAGCGTCCTGTACCGGGCATTCGAAATCTTTATGAATCCTATGATTGACCAAATCTCATCTTCTGTAGGCTTGCTGTTCATGTGTTTTCTTTTTATTTTACATAATAGACTTTAATTGTTTCTTGTTCTTTTCCTGTTTCTTTTCACTTTATTGTGTTTATTAACAAAAATATTTTTAAATACATAGAGGTATAAAGTAAGTAGTGATGAGCGAAACAAATAAGTATCTGAAATCAACCATTTCACAGATAAGTAATTTCTACAGGAACAATACACAGCCCCCTGAGGACATGTATGAGAATCTTCTCATGGAGCTCAGGTTCAGCGAACTGCTGATGCCTGTTGTCTTTGACGGCGAGCACCTCAGCTTTCCGCATATAGAGGTCGATGACGGAACAAAACTTCTTCCATTGTTTACAAGCGATGACGAGCTTAAAAAGTATTCCGAGGATTTCGACAGGTTTGCCAATGACATAGAATATTATGTAAAGCTTGTCGGGGATTTCGGATTCGACGGCATTCTCATAGACCTCAAAAGCGATGAGCTCTGCATAGATAACGCCATGCTCAAGAAGATTCCCCGTTCACACGAAACCCGCAAAAACAGGGGACTTGACCCATCCAGGTTAAGGGAGATGGCACTGTCCGAGAAAAACGTGGCCCTCAGAAGTTTCATCAAAGACCCATCCAATTTCAACAGGTACGATGAAATCTCAAGGCTTTTGGTGGACTCACTGCTTTTGAATGTAGTTGTAAGCGAGGAGGACCTGAGCGGAATTGCCGAAGACGGGATAATATCACGGGATGATTCATTCACCTTCACATTATATACTAAAAAGAGCGGAAGGGACCATTACGGTGTTGTATACACCGACACCGATGCAATCGTCAGCTTCCACGAGACCCTTAAATACCACTACTATGTCCAGGTGACAAACAAGCACAGGGTCTTCGATTTCATACTTTCAAACGGCATGGATGGCATCATAATAAATCCGGGCACCGACGAGTATTACGTTCCAAGGCAGGTGCTTTTAAGGCTTTTCAGTGATGACCTCCTGGATGAGAGGCTTGAAAACGCCACCAGATATGCATTCCCGATTGAATAATCACAACTTATATAATCCCCCAAGTCAAAACTATTTTTAGGTATACTTATGTTGGAATGGACAATTTGCACAAAATGCGGAAAGGTATTGGACGACTCGAAAATCACATGTCCGGGTTGCGGCTCCAAAACCGAAAAGCTTGAAATGGACTATCTCAAAAAACACCTCTCAGGAATGCTGTTTCTAATCAGGACATTGGACATCGGCCTTTTAAGGGAGCAATGTCCCACAATCAGCACACAGAACGCCTCACTTGAGGTTGTGGTGCTTGATGACCTGTTCAGGTATTTGAGCTTTCTCGGCCTGGGCGACGGAGTCATCACCGACAACGAGCTCAACTTCATAAACGAGCTTCTCGTTTCCTATTACACCAAAGAGGACATCATGAAGCTCACGGACGTTGAAATCGAGGAGATGCCGATGTCATTCGAATGCCTTCATGAGCTTGACCAGTTCGCAAGAAACTATGACATGACAGGTGTTAGGGCATGCAACGAGCTTTTCGAGTCATACAAATTCCTTGGAAAGTTCTTCCTGACAGTTGACGGCGAGCTAAACCCTGAAGTCTATGAGAAGTACACCGATTACATTGACAGGCTGGAAAAGAGACTGGGCGACTATCTCATCGAGGATGACGGCCTTTCATATGCGATTCCGAAGGATTTCGAAACTCCCGAAGAGGAGGATGAGGAAAGCCATTCCCTTGATGAATATCTTGAGGAGCTGAACAGGCTTATAGGCCTTGAGCGTGTCAAGAAGGACGTGAACTCACTGATCAATCTGGTTCAAATCAGAAAGTTAAGGGAGGAGCGCGGCATCAAGCAGCCTGCAATGAGCCTTCATCTTGTCTTCAGCGGAAACCCTGGAACGGGCAAGACTACTGTGGCAAGGCTTCTATCCAAAATCTACCATGAGATTGGACTGCTGTCCAAGGGGCACCTCATCGAAACCGACAGGTCAGGCCTTGTCGGGGGATATGTTGGCCAGACCGCCATAAAGACAAAGGGAGTCATCGATGAGGCAATGGGAGGAATACTCTTTATCGACGAAGCCTATTCGCTGGCATCATCTTCCGAAAACGACTATGGAAAGGAAGCCATCGACACCCTATTAAAAGCAATGGAGGACAACCGTGATGACCTCATCGTCATCGTAGCGGGATACCCTGCACTGATGGAAAGGTTCCTTCATTCAAACCCTGGCCTTGAGTCAAGGTTCAACAAGTTCATATACTTCGAGGACTACACCGCAGAGGAGCTCTATGACATTTTCATGCTCATGTGCAGCGATGCGAACCTTACGCTTGACGGGCCGGCAGACGATTATGCAAGGCAGTACTTCGCCAAGATGTGCGAGCACAAGTCAGACAACTTTGCAAACGGAAGGGCAGTGAGGAACTTCTTTGAAGAGGTTATAACAGCCCAGGCAAACAGATTGGCTCCACAGGAAGACATCACAGATGAAGAACTTAATACTTTAACCTATGAGGATTTTTTAGTTGAGGAATAGATATGTCAAAGATATGTAACAATTGCGGAAAAGAAGTTGACGACGGAACAAAATTCTGTCCATCATGCAGATGCAATACCTTCAGGCAGGTCAATGCCCTGACAGCTCCAAAGGATGACCTTATTCACAGATTATTCTACTGGAACTATCCTCAGGGAAGCATCCTGGCAAAATCAAAGCTTTCAGGAATTGCAGTATTCCTGTATCTATCCATATTCTGGTTGTTAACACCATCATATCCTCTTGCAATACCTCTTGCGCTTGTTTTCGGGCTGATTACATTTCTTTTGGGATACATATTCCATAAAATCAAGGGCGAACCGCCGGTAAACAAGTTAATTTATAACGATTACGGATTGCTTCAGGATTTGTATCATCTGTTCTTCTATTGGCAAACCCCTAACGGAGGATATGTGCAGTCAAAAACAAAAATATTCTCATTTGTCATATTCCTTGTGGCATTTGGCATAGGGCTTTTCTCATTCAACAGTATGATCATTTTAAGCGCAATCATGTTTGCACTCGTATTTGAGGTTCCGGCACTTGCAATAGGATTCGGAATACACAAACTTACAAGAAATGATAACGATGTCAAGCCTGAACTTCCGAAAAGAAAACCTAAAAAGGAGATTAAGGAAACCCCTAAGGTTGAAACCTCAACCTCAAAGGCACAGATCATTCCCGAATACCTTGACTATCAGTTGGAGCTGGACGATTTGAACAAGAAGTTCCAGTCAAAGGAAAAGTCTGCACGTGATTTGATAGCAAAACGCTTCGAGCCGCCGCAATTGACATACACCAGATTCATCACAGGCGTAGACAAGTCAGCAAAGCTCTTTGAAAAGCACAGGGATTCAGCATACACCATGATAAGCCTTGCAGATGAGTACTCACCAAGGATCGCCTCTGAAATTGAGGCAAAAATTGATATCATGAAAGCAATCACCGATAAGATGGATGACCTTTCAAGCGAACTGATTGTCAGCGGCAATGTAACCACCACAGAGGATGTCGATAATCTCGTAGCCGATATGGATGATTTGATTGATTCGGTCAAGGACTATTAATAGTTTTCAAATGCTCTCTCTAAATGTTTAAATACTATCCGGCTATAAAGTTAAAGCAATGTGGCAGTACAGCAACTATTCGAAAATTTCTTCCGTGGCCGAAAGGCACTTTCCCTTCAAAAGCCCAAGGACAGACCAGATGGAAACGATTTCTGAAATAATCGATGCAATCAGCCAGGGCTATAAATATATAGTGCTTGAAGCCGGAACGGGAACCGGAAAATCCGCCATTGCCGCCACACTTTCATCAATATATGACTCTTCATATATATTGACCGTCACAAAACAGCTGCAGGATCAGTACCTTGAGGATTTCAATGGTATCAGCCTTGTAAAGGGAAGGGGAAACTTCACCTGCAGCAGGGATATCACACTTTCCTGCGACGAGGGCAAATGCATTGCAGGCGAGGAATCTTGTGAAAATCCCAAAGAAGACTGCGACTACTATATCCAAAAGCATCTTGCACTCAATTCTAAAACCGTCATCTCCAACTATCATTACATGTTTCTGGAGCTCAACTATGTAGGGGACTTCAAAAAAAGGGAACTCCTAATCTGTGATGAGGCTCATAACCTTGAAAATGTCATAATGAGCCAGCTGAAGCTCGAGTTTTCCTTAAGTGACCTGTCAAGCTACCTGAAGCTGGACATAACAGACGGCATGATTTATGAGCTTGAAAACGGCGATTATGATGTGTGGCTCATGTTCATCCATGAGGTAAGGGAAAAATACCTGAAGGAACTTGAGAAAATCCGGGATGTCCCGAAGCCACATCTTGCAGAAAAGATAGCCTTCATCAAAAGGGAGATAGGCGACTGCAACCGCTTCATCGAAAACATCGCATATGACCCCTACAGCTGGGTTTTCGACTACAATCAGGAATATGATATTCTTGAATTCAAGCCCCTTAAGGTGGACAACTACGCCAGAAACACCCTATTGGAATACGGTGAGGTCTGCATATTCATGAGCGCAACCATACTTGACTGGAAATTCTTTTCCAAATGCCTTGGAATAGGGGAGGATGAGATATATGCGATAAGGCGGAAGTCTCCCTTTGACTTCAAAAGAAATCCTGTAGTCCCTATAGGGGAGTATGACATGTCCCGCAAATGCATAGGCGAAAACGCTCCAAAAACCCTTGACATTGTAAAAACTATTTTAAAGAGACATGAAAACGATAAGGGAATCATACACACCGTAAGCGCATCATGCAAGGACTATCTCATTGACAATCTGAATGATTCAAGGCTGATGGAGCACAACACACAGAACCGTGCCGAGCAGCTTGAAAGGTTCAAGAAAAGCAACGATCCGCTGGTATTGGTTTCGCCGTCCATGAATGAGGGTGTTGACCTGCCGGGAGACCTGTGCCGCTTTCAAATAATGTACAAGCTGCCCTATCCCGATTTGGGAGACAAGCAGATAATGATGAGGGCGAACGCAGATGAGGACTGGTATAATTATAAGACTTCCCTTGCGCTGGTCCAGACCTACGGAAGGGGAATGAGGTTTGAGGACGACTCCTGCGTGACATATTTCATAGATTCAAGAATATCCGAAATATGTTAGAAATGACAGGTTCCTGCCTGAATCATTTAAATATCTTTTCAGACAAAATAACTTTGATGACTAACCACAAACACCTCAGGACAGTAATAGAAGATATATATTCAAACGGAAATGAGCTTACAAAGGATTTGACATTGAGGCTTATACATGAGTTTCGATATTCAAACCTTTATATTCCCGCCAAAAGGGATGATTTCAACCTCAATTTCATCATATATGAAGATGACAACGGACTGAGACTGACTCCACTTTTCACAGACCCGGATGAGTTCAGGAAGTTCTTCAAGGATGAGGAGGACATTGAGCTGATGCAGAATTCCTTCGAGCTCTACCAGAACGTTTTAAAGACAAGCGACATTGAAGGCTATGTCCTCAATCCGGCAACCGAAAAGTATGTCTTCACCAAGGAGTTCATCCTGGAAATCAGGCACATTCCGAAAACCAACTTCTACTCCACCAGAGGATACACCGCTGAGGAGCTCAGGGAAATGAAGAATGCGAGAAATGATGATCTTGAAAGGTTCATCGAAAATCCCAATAACATCGGGGATTACGAGGCTCTCTTTGAGGTGATGTCCAACTCAAGGCTTCTGACAATGATGGTGAGCGATGTGGATTTGGCTTCAAAGGCAAAGGACGGCATCATATCCATGATGGATTCAGGTCCGCTGGCTCAGATGTACACCGACAGGGTCGGAGGGACATATGCAACCCTATTTTCAAGCGAGGATAAGATGAAAGAGGTTGAAACAGACAAGTTCAGGTATTCACAGGTAGTGAACCTTGCGATGCTTGTGAACTTTGTCCTTTCGGAGGATATGGAGGGAATAGTTCTCAATCCCCAAACCGACAACGTCCTGATTCCAAGGGTCACTCTCCTAAAATATTCAATAGGATTCGAGAGGTTTGCCCATGACGAGAAGCTGTGCGACACCATCTATTACATGTTTCTGTTATCATGATTTCATAATTGAAGCCATATTATAATATTATATTCCAATTGCAATATTGTAATGGCTTTAAATGACAAAATATATAACATATGAGGTTCATATCAATATATGGGATTGTTAAGGGACAATCCCCCACTATTTGGTGATGGTTGGAAGGAACCTTATCGGCAATTTTGTATGTACTTTTTTTATTCGAGGGTTTGTTGATGCCGGTGAGGCTCCTTCAAAAAATTTTAATAATTACTAATTTTAAATAGAATATCATGTCTGAACTAGCTGAGTTAATAAGAGTCAACAAGAATATAGAAAAGCAGAACAGGGAAATCATCCGCCTTTTGAAAATCATCGCCGGTGAAGCCGACTTTGTGGACAAGTCAGGCTATGTCATCCCGGAATTCGAGGAGCCGGAAGAGGTATATCCTGATGCCGATGAATTCACATCACTTCTTGACGTCACATGTGAGGTCGGCGAGGTATATTTCATAGACGGTGACATCTACAAATTATCTATCCAAAATAATGAAAAAGTGATTGATAATCTGATGGGTGATGATGAAACAACTAATTTTAATATAGCAGAAATCATATCTGATGAATCCATAAACAGAAATCAAAATATTGATGATGCTACAGTAATACTCACTGACTCAAGTAAGGGAATGTTGCCCCAAACTTTGGAACTTTGCTACAAGCAGGATGCAAAGAAGGTCTTCATTCCATGGGACCAGGCAATGGAGCTGCTTGGAGCCCCTGACACCCTTCAAAGGGTATTGAAGCTTAACTTCTACAAGTCAGAAGAGGACCTAATCAACAAGATGTTTAGTGAGGAGTGATTACATGACCAAATATTGTCCATCATGCGGTGAAGAGCTCATTGATTCAGCAAAATTCTGCAAAAACTGCGGATGCAATCTGGATAATATGTCAGGCCCAATTGACAGCCATCAGCAAAACACTCAGCAGTTCATCGAGGCCAGCGAGAAAAGCCATACCTTTGCAATTGTGGCAGGATATGTTCTGGCGATTTTCATTCCACTCTTCGGTCTGATTGCAGCAATTTATCTCATGACAAGGGATTCGCCAAATGCCAAAAAGCACGGAAAATATGTATTGATAGTTACTGTGGCAATCTGGGTGCTGTCAATGATAGCGGCATTTCGCTAAAAAAAAGAAAGTTTATGATGATTTGTTGAAATCATCAATGGCTGAGTCAACTAATTTTAATACGGACTTTGCCAAATCAGGGTATGAATCATCTATAGGCACTGGTATGTTGTCGCAGTAGACGACTTCAAGGCCGTGGGCTATAGCATCCTTTGTTGCAACGTCAACTGCAGCAGCCTTGAGCTCGGTGAGCATGACGTCGGCCTTGTCCATGTATTTCTGCATGTCTTCACGTAGAAGCGGCCTGTTTGAAAGGTGCGCTGTGGTTCCGACAACCTCACAGTTGAAGTTCTCCTCAAGATATTCAACCAATTTGTCCTTTACGGCTTCCGGAGCGGTTGTTGCAAAGAGAACCTTCTTGCCGCTTATGTCGTCAAGTGCCTTAGGCCTGAATACTGTTGATATCACGGTTGCATCGGGATTCACTTCACTCACAAACTCCTCTATTTCTTTTACCTTATCCGCAGAGCACATCGGCTCCTCACACATTGTCAGAATGACCAGATCTCCAAGGCCTACCCTATATGGACCGAAGTAAGTTGTGAGGTTTTCAATCGGCTGGTTTGCTCCGATAAGTGCAATCTTCTTGTTGGTCTTGATTGGAGGTATTGCAGCTCCGCTTCCCTCGAATATTGCGAATTTGGAGTCGACCTCATTTGCAAGCCTTGCACCCTTTTTCATGTTGGTCAAAAAGACTTCGCCTGCCATTCCTCCACCGCAGCGTCTGCATCCGATGGTTAGAATCCTGCTCATAAGCGCATCTTCCCAGTGGTCACTTGCGGCATGAACGCCCTTTTCTGATTGCTCGAGAAGGAATTGCGCATTGATTTCAACCTTTTCCCCGTGCACGATTTCAGGCTCTTCAGGTCCGCCCCTTCCCATTGCTATTACGCATGGCTCGTATCCGTTCCTGTCAATCAGTCTTGAGACGAAACCTGACACTGCAGTCTTTCCTATTCTTTTGCCTGTTCCGAGAATTGTTATTGAAGGCTTTTCCATTATGTCATACTGTGTTGTAGGCTCGAACTTGAAGTCCGGTCCCTCATATGATATTCCCTCATTCAGGACACGGCATGCAATCTTGAACCTTTTTGAATAGTCAAGTATCGGCTCGTCGCTCAAATCAAAGACGGTGTCGATGTCGTATTTTCGAATCATTTCCACAATGATGTCGTATGGGATGTCCTTGCCTTTTGCAAACTGGACAGGTATTCCAAGCTTTTCTGAGTAGGATTCCTCGGAATCATCCCTGAGCTTTTCTGTTCCTCCGATGAATACTGCTCCCCTGATATCAATGTGTTCCAAATTGTTTAGTGTGTCTATTGCCTCTTGTGTGACTGGAAGATAGTGTTCACCGTCTACCAAACAGAGCATTTTAGTTAAGGATTTCATAATAATAGTATAGTTTTAATAAATAAAAGTTTAATTATAAATTATGGAAATCAACATCGGCGAAACCCACATCAGACTGAGGAGTGATGTGACAGATCATGATTTGGAGAATTATATCCGTTCAATCAGGGCAGATTTAAGCTCATACATTGCCCAGAATCCTGATTTTCTACACAGCTTCAATCCAATCCCAAGCAATGATGAAAACCTGCCTTTAATAGTGTCCAAGATGTATGAATCATCTAGTTTATGTGAAGTTGGTCCTATGGCATGTGTTGCGGGAACCATTTCCGAGATGTCTTTGGATTATCTGATGGATATGAATTCTAAAAATTCCATTGTGGAAAACGGCGGGGACATTGCTCTTGTTAATGACAGGACCGTTTTATGCGGAATATATTCCGAAAATGAGATTTTGGGAAATGGCATTGCATTTAAAATCACAGAAAGGAAATCCCCATTGGGCATCTGCACCTCATCTGGAAAGATTGGCCATTCCATCAGTTTCGGCGCATCGGACAGCGTTACGGTAATTTCAAATTCCGCATCAGTGGCTGACGGGCTTGCAACAAGAATTGCAAATGATGCAAAAGGTCAAAACAGTGAGGACAGGGTTTCAAATGCCGCCGAGACAGCCGAATCCTACAGTGACCTCTTTGATGGCGTTCTGATTATATGCGGAGGCAATGTTGCAACGGTGGGAAGGCTTCCTAAAATCGTAGAGACGGATAAATTCGACATTAATAAAATTTAAGACAAATTGATTTTCCATTTTTCGTAATATATTTTTGAATGCAATATTTAAATATGATAATAATATAATATTATTGTATATATTGAAGGAGTTAATTTTTAACTAACTGAAATTAGTTAAATAAGGGTTAGATATCTATGTATAAGGACGAAATGATACAAATGCATCAATTTTTAGTATATGTTTTAAAGTATTTAGCAGAAGACGACCAAATCAAAAACGACTGTAGTGAATATATCACCCTGAAAATAAGCCCCCATCACATCCACAAGACAAAGGCTGAGCACAAGCATGCCATCTTTGTTCTATGCAAGATTATTTCCGAAATCATCGCCAAAAGGGAGGACAACCCTATCCCTGAAAATGTCCGCAACTCATTATCCGATTTGGTGAGAAGGTCTGAAGCTGAACTTCATGCCGAATAACTCTTTTTCTTTTTTTTTAATTTTAGCAAAGTGTAAATATTATATATGACAATATAACTAACAACATTTTATAGAAATTAAATAACAATTGTGATATCTTGAAATCCTTTGAATTTTTATCCAAAAAACGTGAAGAGAAACCTAGAAATTGTGGAATTACAATGGTTCTGGACAAGGGACTTGGCCTTGAAACCGCAGAAAGCCTTATGAACATATCCGGAGAATATGTGGACTATCTGAAATTCGGATGGGGAACATCAATCGTCCATGAGCAGGACATCATAAAGGCCAAGGTAGTGATGTACAGGGCCCATGACATAACCCCATACACAGGAGGGACACTCTTCGAGCTTGCATACATGAACGATAAACTGGACGAATTTTTCAAAGAAGCCCGTGAACTGGGCTTTCCGGCCATTGAAATATCAGACGGATCCACAAACATCAGTCATGATGACAAATTGAACTGCATCAAAAGAGCAAAGCAGGAAGGATTTGAGGTATTGTCTGAAGTCGGCAAGAAAAATCCCGAATTGGATAAGGAACTTTCCATCGATGAAAGGATAGGATACATGCAGGAAGAGCTGGATGCAGGTTCCTCACTTGTGATAGTGGAAGCGAGGGAAGGCGGAAAGAACATAGGCATATTCGACAAGGCAGGAAACGCCAAGGAAGACGAAATAGACATGATTCTGGATAAGATCGATGCAGACAGGATATTATGGGAAGCTCCAAACAAGGACCAGCAGGTCTTTTTCATACTCAAGCTTGGAAACACTGTCAACCTGGGCAATGTTTCCAGTGATGACATAACATCTCTTGAAACCCTTAGGCAGGGTTTGAGGGGAGATACAGTTGGCAAAATATAATTTGTATTTAACTCGGGCGTTGGCAGTTAAAACAATCAGGAGAGTAAAAAATTGACAACCAGAAGCATCAGCCAAATCAACAAAAAGATTGAGGACGGCGAAGCCAATATATATACGGCAGAAGAATTTAAAAAGCTCATAAGAAATGATGACACTCCAAGCTTCGATGAAGTGGACGTGGTCACCTGCGGAACATGCGGAGTGATGAGCGGAACGGCGGCGATACTCAACTTCATAGTCTCAGACCCTGGAGTGTTCATAAGGGCAAATGAGGTGTACCTGAACGGCGTTCCGGCCTATGCAGGACCATGCCCAAACGAATGGCTTGGATCAGTTGACGTGATACTTCACGGAACAGCACACTCAATACATGACGAGTCATACGGCGGAGGATTCCTTTTAAAGGAAATCCTTGAAGGCAATCCTATTGACGTCAGGGTTGAAAGTGCAGAGGGCAAGACCATCGAAAGCACAATCACAAAGGATGACATCACACGTGCACAGATTATAGGTGCCAGAATGGCATTCAAGAACTACACAGCATTCACCAATCCTGGAAGCGAAGAGGTCCGGTCAATATTTGCGGCAATACCTCTTGAAGGAAACCTTAATGGACTGACATTTTCAGGATGCGGCGACTTGAACCCTCTTCAAAACGACATCCCACACAACGCAATCAAGGAGGGAAAGAGAGTCCTTCTAAACGGTGCGGTCGGATACATTTTGGGAGACGGTACAAGGTCAAGTGCAGAAAAGCCTAACCTTATGCTTTCAGCCGACCTTACAGAGATGGACCCGTATTACCTTGGAGGATTCAAGACATCACAGGGCGGAGAGGTATATGATACCGTAGCGATTCCAATACCTGTGCTTACAGAGGAGATATACAACAATCTGCTCATTACAGATGACATGATTGACCTGCCAGTGGCTGACATCAGGGGACGCCACTTGCCACTTGACAGTACAGACTACGGCAAGATGTGGACCGGACATGACCTGAGACCGCGCTACAATAGCGACAAGTGTTCTTCATGCGACAGCTGTACCGTGGAAAGCGTCTGTCCGACAAATGCGTTCACAAACAGAAGAATCAATCTTGCATACTGTTTCGGATGCGGAATGTGTTCACACTACTGCAGGAATGACGCCTTTGACATGAATACCGGAAGCGTCAATCTGCACATAAACGATGAGGACGTTACAGTTCCTATCATTTTAAGACAATCAGACAGGCTTAGGGCCAACAAACTATCATTAAAATTAAAACAGATGATTGAAAAAAGAGAGTTTAAACTATGACCACTCAAAGGATTAACGACTCCCCCATTGATTTTGCCGAAAAGATCATAAGGGACGTCAAAAACTCAAAGGAGGATGGGGTGCTCAAATGCGTTCAGTGCGGAATGTGCACATCAACATGTCCCGCAGCAAGGCACTCCGACTACAATCCCCGTGACATAATAGAAAGGGTTCTTGAAGGCGATGAGACCATTATAGATGATGACAACATCTGGAACTGCTTCTACTGCTATACCTGCCACAGCGTATGTCCCGTTGGAAACAGCGTATGTGAGGTAAACCAGATATTGAAGCAGATTGCAATAGAATCCGAAAAAGGATATGACAAACTATACGAGTATCTGGGCTTTGCCGATTCATACTTCACAGCGGCAATCGGAGCGATACCTGAAAGGTTCTTTGCAGACATCGACCGTGACGTGCCGGGCTGGTGGGAGTTCAGGCAGAACCTTGATGAAATCCGAAATGAACTGGAACTTGACCCTCCGCTGATGCCGTCTGAGGACGTCATTGATGAGGTAAGCAAAATATTGACCATAACAGGTTTCAAGGACAAGATCGAAAGGATAAGGCAAACAGAGGAGGGTGACAATGAAGAACATACCGACTAAGGACATACTCCTGTTCAGAAGCTGTCTTGTAAGCGTAGAGTATCCCGGCGTTGAGGCATCAACCAAATTCGTCTTCGACAAGCTGGGAATAGACTATGAGATATCACCAAAGCAGACCTGCTGCACAGGCCTTGGCCACTATTCCGATGTGTTCAGCCAGATTGACACAACAGCAATAGGGGCAAGGAACTTCAGGATTGCAAGGGAAATCGGAAGGCCGAACCTTGTCATGATGTGTGCTACATGCTATGCAATCAACAAGAAATCGGTCAAGCTCCTCAACAGGAAAGATGAGCTGAGAAATCAGATCAATCAGTTATTCGAAGAGAACGGCCTGTCCCATTTAAAGTATGAGAAGGATGACCTGAATCCCACAGAAAACATATTCCATGTGGTGGACATACTATATGCCAAGAAGGATGAGATAAAAGACCACATCAAGTATGACCTGAGCGGGTATAAGATTGCAACCCATCACGGCTGCCATTACTGCAAGGTCCACTATGAGGACACAATCGGAGGAGTGAGGGACCCGAACATAATAGATGAGCTTATAGCCGAATGCGGATGTGAAACAATAGGATGGTATGACCACAAGAGAGCCACATGCGGAACAGGCTTCCGCCAGAGGTATTCAAATCCCGAACTGTCATTCACAGCCACTGCAGACAAGATGAATGCAATCTGCGATGAGGATGTCGACATTCTCGTTCACCTGTGCCCGAACTGCCATATCCAGTTTGACAGGTATCAGCATCTAATAGCGGAACGTGAAGGCAGAAACTTCAAGGCAATACATTTGAATGTTGCGCAGTTCATAGCCTTGGCAATGGGCGGAGACCTTGATAAGGTTATCGGCGCCAAGGCCCATACAGTACCAATCGATTCAATAATTAAGGATTTAAAGGAGGTTGCAAATGAGAGATGATTTAAAAGTTGGCGTGTTTTTATGTGAGTGCGGAGGAAATATCTCCGACATTATAGATTTGGATAGGGTTCGCGAAGAACTCAATGTGGAATTTATAGGACAGTTTGAAAACTTATGTTCACTCAATGGTCGAAAGATCATACGTGATGCCATATTTGACCATGATCTTGACCGTGTGGTTGTGGCGGCATGCTCACCCATATCCCATGAAAAGACATTTCAGGATTATGTGAAGCCCCTAAACCCATATCTCATGGATATGGCAAACATACGTGAACAGTGCTCATGGGTGCATGACAACAAGGAACTGGCAACCCACAAGGCACTGACGCTTATCAACGCATCAATCGAGAAGGTAAAGCAGTCCGATGCCGTTGACCCTATATATTGCCAGACCCCTGATGAGGTTGCGGTCATCGGCGGAGGTATAGCCGGCATGAATGCGGCGTTGTCCCTTGCAAAGCAGGGAACAAAGGTAACCCTCATCGAGCAGTCTCCGTCAATAGGAGGGCACATGGCAAAGATAGGTAAGGTATTCTCCCCTGTCAAGATTGCAGAGGAATGCGGAATGTGTCTTTTGAATCCAATATTGAATG
The DNA here is from genome assembly GCF_015062905.1 of Methanobrevibacter thaueri. Lineage (GTDB taxonomy): Archaea > Methanobacteriota > Methanobacteria > Methanobacteriales > Methanobacteriaceae > Methanocatella > Methanocatella thaueri_A. The sequence continues at coordinate 13,473 of NZ_SUTK01000006.1, read as the reverse complement.
AATTGGTGTGGAACGAGAACATTGAGGTGCTGACAAACACCAAGGTCATCGAAGCTGAAAGAAGGGCAGGGACATATAACCTGATACTGGAGAAATCCCCAAGATATGTCGACACGGAAAGGTGCATCGCCTGCGGAAAATGCGCAGAGGCCTGTGAAGTGGAGGTTCCGAACGACTGGAACGACAACCTGTCAATGCGCAAGGCCATCTACAGGCCATTCGGACAGTCATATCCCGAAGCATATGTAATAGATATGGACAACTGCGACAAATGCAGCAACTGCGTAAAGGCATGTACCATGAAAGCCATCAGGCTCAGGGGAAAGCCTGAAAGGATTCCTCTGCAGGTCGGTTCAATAGTTGTTGCAACAGGCCACAAGCTCTTTGACATGGAAAAGCGTCCGGAATACGGATACACAAGGTATGATGATGTAATAACCCAGTCCGAATTGGGCCGTATCACTGGGGTAAACGGACCTACAAAGGGAAAGCTTCTCAAATCTAACGGCGAGGTTCCGAAGCGTGTGGTGATGATACAGTGTGTAGGCTCAAGGGATGAAAAGCCAGACGGCCACAGGTACTGTTCTAAAATATGCTGCACAGTTGCACTTAAGAACGCAAACATCATAAAGCACAAGTATCCCGACACGGATGTTCTGATATGCTATACCGATGTCAGGACCCCTGGAATGTTTGAGAAATATTACAAACACACACAGGAGAACGAGGTTAGGTTCCTCAGGGGAAGGCCGGGAGAGGTCGTCAAGAAGGGAGACAACTTCATCGTCAGAACAGAGGATACACTCAAGGGCGAATTCATTGAAATCGAAGCTGACATGGTGGTGCTTTCAACTGCAATGGAGCCGTCTGAGGGAACTGCAGAGATTGCTGAAATCCTGAATGTGGGAATTACAGAGGACGGATTCATCAAGGAATCACATCCGAAAATCAAGCCTGTGGCAACAGATGTTCAGGGAATATTCGTCTGCGGAACCGCCCATGAGCCGAAGGACATCACCGATTCAATCATGCAGGCGACAGCCGCAGCGGCAAAGGTCAACGAATACAACTATGGCGGTGTTGAAATAGAGCCGTTCATAGCTGAAATCGACACTGAAAAGTGTATAGTCTGCGGAGACTGCATCGAGAGATGCAAATACAAGTCAATGAGCATACAGAATGACCAGATATATATAGATCCGATGAGCTGTACAGGATGCGGAAAGTGTCTTGTCGGATGTAACCAGAGGGCGATTCACGTGAACGGAAACATAGACGAGAAGATACTGGCAACCATCAAGGGAGTATTGTCCAAAAAGAGGGAAGGCGAACGCATGATACTGGTGTTCCTGGACAATATCGGATACACCGCAGCCGACAACATAGGAGTCAACAGGCTCAAGTATCCTGAATCCATACATATAATCAAGGTCATTTCAGTAAACCGTGTAAGTCCGAAGCATATACACTATGCCCTTGACAACGGTGCCGATGGTGTATTCATCGGTGAGTTTCCGGGAGATCTCATGTATGATGAGGTCGAGCGCAAAATCCAAAGGGTCAAGGACAGGATTTCAGAGATGGGCGAGAATCCGGAAAGGATTACCTTCTCAAAAGTGTATATCCCATATTTCTCAGGGCTTGCCCGCAAGCTGACCGAATTCGACAATAAGATTGAACAGTTGGATGAAGTGGAACTATAATTTTTCCCTTCAACCTTTTTTATTTTTTTGAATTAATTGTTAACATACTGAAATATTCTTTTTTTTAAATAATCTTGTAGATACATTAATTAATTAGTAATTACAAAAATATAATTCAATTTAGATGATAAATCGAAATTGGATGATATATTATGAATTACAAGAAGGGATTGATGGTAATTTCAATATTGGTTTGCATTCTTTTCGTGATATCATGCGTTTCGGCTTCGGATGATATTGCAGGAGATACGAATCAGACACAAAGCAGTGAAGATGAACAGATAGTTTTAGAGCAGGACAGCTCAGACAATGAATCATTGACAGTAGCGAATGATGAGGATGTTTTGGGTGCAACATCCCATATATATTTCGATGCATCCGCAAAATATGACGGTGACGGTTCACAGTCAAAGCCATATAAGTACTATGACACCGACAGGATTGCTTTCGGTTCAACCGTTCATTTCAAGAATGGAGTATATAATGTACAGAGTACCCTGTCAATCAGTTCATCCTTAAGCTATAAGACAACATTCATAGGAGAGGGACAGGATACCATCCTCAAATCCTCAAGCAGCATCCTTGGTTTTAAGGTAAGGGACAATTCCAATTTCGTGCTTCAGGAACTGACAATTGATAGTGCTAGGATAAACAATAACGGTAATCTAGAAGCTAAAAATGTGCTTTTCAGGAATGCCGACAGCAAATACAGCCAGATTTATTCCATAAGTACTTCCGTAAGCCCTACCGTAAAGCTGACAAACTGTAATTTCCAGAACAATCATGCAACAGATTTGGGAGGGGCAGTCAGTCTTAATAAAGGAACTATCACAATTGAAAACTGTAACTTCTACAATACAAGATCAGATATCTTCGGAGGGGCAATCAAGCTTCAAAGAGGTACCCTCACTATAAAAAATTCCAGATTCGAATCAACCCAATCAAAACATGGAGGGGCCATATATGCTAAAGATTCAACAGTTAACATAATAGGCACTGATTTTATCAACTGTAAAGCCGCTGTCTTTGGAGGAGCAGTTGCCTGTGAAAATTCTCCATTGACCGTTGATGGTTGTGATTTCACCAATTGTAGGTCACAGGAAGATGGTGGAGGTGCAATATATGTTATGGACGGTAATTCCAATGTGAAAAATTCATACTTTACCAATGACTCAGCATACTTCGGAGGTGCAATCTGTAACCTCAATTCCCGTCTCAATGTATCATTCAATGAATTTTCCGATAACTATGCAGATTATTACGGAGGTTCCATCTACAACATGTATGGAAATGTATATATGTTGGAAAACAGCTTCTACAACTCAAGGGCTAAAGTCAGCGGAGGAGCAATCATCACAAGGTTTTCAAACTCATTCATAATCAGTTCAAATAATTTCATAAGGACCTATGCGGAAAACGGTCCTGTAATCTTCATTGACGGGGATGAGGATTCTATCACCCTAGAGAACAACAATGTCTATAGGGATATCTACAAGTTTATGGCCGTCTACAGCGGATTATTGGACGGAAATAAAATTGTGTCTCAAAGCAATAATCTTACATTCTCTATTTCAAGTGATGGAAACTATCTCTATGCTCAAAGCGATGATTCCTCTCTGAGCAATCCTTATGTAGACTTGAAAGTTTTATGTGGCGGTCATAATAAGATCAACACTATTTTAAATAATTTAAACATGATACAATTTAACATCACTAAAATCGATTCAAGTGTAATCAGTGACAGCATTGAGATTTTCCTCCTCGATGAGGTCGGAAACCGTATATCATTGGGTAGCTATGAACTGGAAAATATTGATTATCTCAATGCAAATCTCTTCAATATATCATTTAACGATTATCTTTTAAAAATGGATTACGAAACCCTATATTCTCATCATCATTTTGCTGAAGTGCCTTTGTTCAATTTCACCGCACCGGTTGCACCTGGGTCTCTTCCTAAATCATATGATTCAAGGGACTATGGATACATCACACCTGTTAAAGACCAGGGTACAGGAGGTAACTGCTGGGCTTTCGGTGGAGTGGCAACCCTTGAGGCATGTCTTAAAAAGGCAACAGGAATCACATTTGACTTTTCAGAGGAAAACATCAAAAATCTCATGGCTGAATATTCCATGTTCGGTTGGGATCCTAATGGAGGAGGATATGATGCTCTGGTTTGGGCGTATTTGGCAAGCTGGTTCGGTCCGGTATATGATGGAGATGATATTTATGATGAATATTCCGCATTGTCCGTGATTTATAACCCTGCATTGCATATTCAGGATATACTTTCACTTCCTGATGTTGTATCAAGCAGCTCTGATTTCCCTAATGCAAGAAATAAAGTAAAAGAAGCAATTATGGAGTACGGAGCGGTTACAATGTCAACTTCCTGGACAAGTACAGAAAACCACTGTATGAGTATTGTCGGATGGGATGACAATTACAAGGGTTATGACTACTTCGGAAGCTACACTCAAGGTGCATGGATAGTCAAAAACAGTTACGGCCCGGACTGGGAATATAACGGTTATCTGTATATCTCTTATTACAGAACAATTTATGATTTGTACACCTTTATTTTCGCACCGATAGCTAAGGAATATTCAGATATCTATCAATATGACTATGGAGGATATTCAAAATATTTCGGTATACCAAACCAACCTAATTACTTTAAAAATAAGTTCACATCCCGGGAAAGCGATATTTTATCTGCAGTTTCAACATACTTCCAATCAAATACAGATTATACAATCAGAGTGTACATCAATGGAGTATTGAACAGCACTCAAAGCGGAAACGGCCATACCGGATATAATATTATTCATTTGGATAATGAAGTTCAATTGGCAAAAGGAGATGTGTTTGAAATCGAATTCGAAACTCAAAATTCATTCATTCCTGTTTACTCAGCAAATTACAACAATAAGGAAACATTCAGTTCAGGTTTGTCATTCTATAAAACTTTTGCAGGAGGAAACTGGATAGATTTATACTCTTCAACCACTCCTAGAGTTGCTTGTATCAAAGCGTTCACAAGGCCGGCACACCTTGAAGAATTTGAAGTCAACTTCAGAAACATTTTCCCTACAGTGCCACTCGGTACTGATATTCCATTTACAGTTACACTTCCTGGCAACGTTCACGGATTGGTGACATTCACAATCAATGGCCAAAATTATTATGTGGAGGCGGTAGATGGTAAAGCTACCTTAAACATTGCATTTACTAAAACAGGTCAATATACTATAAGTGTGCACTATGAATCCAGTTTGGCTGAATCAAACAACATATCCTTCCGTTTTTCTGTGGTGGATGCTTCAGTACAGTCAGTCATATCTATTAAAACAGATGATGTTGTAAAATATTATGGAGGATTCGGTAACTTCAATGCCACATTAACAGATTATTTCGGAATTCCACTTGCAGGCAAGACTTTAACAGTTAAAGTCAACGGCAAAACATATACTCCAAAAACCGATGCCGACGGTGAAATCAGCATTGACTTGAACCTGAATCCTGGAATATATACAGTATACACTTACTATGGCAACAAAGTCGAAACATCCAAATTCATAGTCAAATCAACAATCGGTGCAGTCGATACAAGTGGAGAGTTCCTGAACACCTTCGTCAATGCAACATTTATGGATTCCAATGGCCAATTCCTTCAAGGCGGAAATGCCATATTCCATGTTGACGGTAAGGAATTCATTGGAGCTATTAATGGTAGCGGTTTTTCATTAATCGAACTGGATTTGGATGCAGGAAACTATACCATGACAATTACAAATCCTGTCACAGGTGAGCAAACCGTAAGAAACCTATTCATCGACAAGACAACACCAGGATTCTTTACAATTTCCATCTATCAGTACGGACACCTCGTTTCAATATATGCCGATTTGCCTTTCAATGCAAACGGATACGTTACATTGCAATGTGAAGAATTTCAAAGCACATACTCACCAATCAACAAGAGCGGATACACAACACTGAAAATGAATAATCTTCCTGTTGGAAACCATGTATTGACAGCATATTATGAGGGAGACGACAACTATATGGGTGTCTATAACATTAATCGAAATTTCACTGTCTATGAAACAAACATCGAGATAACCTCATATGATTCATCATTCTATTATGATTATCTGAATCCTGGCATATACACTGTCCATGTAAGGAACAATGGACTTCCAGTCCAAAATGGAGATGTCGTCATCACAATAGATGGTCACACCCGTAGCGCTCCATGTAGGGACGGCATTGCATATATCCGCATATTCGAAAAGCCTGGAATTTATCAGGCTGTCCTCGAATACGGTGGAGTCAACATTACACATGAGATACATGTCAAACCAACAATAATCGCCGATGCCACTTTCAACTGCAACTATTCACAATCAGCGGTGTCTGCCACATTCATTGATGCCCACGGCAATTACATCCAGAACAGGGACGTTACATTCTATGTAGGTGCAGATGAATATCATGGAACAACAGACGCAAACGGATACATGACCATGAATGTTGCTGCAAGTGCAGGTTCCCACGAAGTTGTATTCATCAATCCGGTTACCATGGATGAATTCAGGTCTGTTCTGAATGTCAGCAAGATAACCCCTCAGCTCGATTATAGAATTAAAGAGAATTCAGATTCATACTCATTTGCAGGCATATTGTCCCAGGCTGCTACAGGTGGAACTCTCGTATATACATTTGAAGGCAAGGAATACCTGATAAAGTATGCAAGAGGATTTGCAGATTTCAAAATCACTCCTGTCCGTGAAGGCGACTTCAGCATTGGCGTAAGATTCACAGGTGACCACAACCTGGAACCGGTATCTGGTTCATTTATTGTGCATATGAATAACAAGGCTGATGTCTTCACAGTGTCCGGCCTTACAGTTAATTACGGTCAGAATGGCCGTGTTGCAATCACCTTAAGTGATGCAAGCGGCAGGTTGAAGGCAAACTCCAGAATAACCGTGGTCGTCGATGGAAAAACATCATACCTGACAACCAATTCATATGGAATGGCATACTATACTGTAAACCTCAATGCCGGAACACACTCACTTAAGTTGACAAGCAACAATAATGGAAATAAGGCAGTTAATCTGGTCGTCAAAAAGTCAACCCCTGTATTGACATTACCTAAAAAGACTTTCAAGGTCAAGGTCAAAACCAAGAAATATACTGTCACATTCAAGCTGTTTAATAAGAATCTCAAGAACTACAAGCTCACCTTGAAGGTTAAAGGCAAAAAATACAATGCGGTTACCAATGCAAAAGGACAGGCCACATTCAAGATTACCAAATTGAACAAGAAAGGAACATTCAAGGCTGTAGTTACATTTGGCGGAGACGGTAACCTCAATAAGGTAAGTAAATCCGTTAAAATCAAGGTCAAATAGCTTATGAAGCTAAGTGAATTGTTTAAGGGCAGCTCTGACTTTGAAGAAAAGTCCAAAGAGGTAGATTGCATTGCCGATTTGGACATTCTCAAAGAGATTGCCAAAAGCGATCCCGACTACAGAATTAGGATGAAAGCGGTCATGAGGATATCCGATGACCCTTTCCTAAATGATATTGTGCTCAATGATTCCAACCGTAATGTCAAGATTGCCGCTTTAGATAACCTCACAAACCAAAAATATCTCGAAGGCATTGCCAAAAGCCATCCCAATAGCCATGTGAGGATATATGCAATAGATAAAATAGAAGACGAATCGGTGCTGAATTATATTGCCGAAAACGATTCCAACAGAAGCGTGAAAGATGCGGCATTAAAAAAAATAAAAAAGATTATGTAACTTAACGTTACATAATATGTTTTTCCTCTTTTGGCTGTTTTTTACCGTTGTATATATCTACATCCATTTCCTTGTTTCTTAATGAAACGATAATTGTACAGATTGCATCACCTGTAACGTTTACCGCTGTCCTGAACATGTCAAGGATATGATCTATTCCAAAGATAACGCCTATTGCCTGTATAGGAAGTCCTACTGAATTGAACACCATTGTCAATGTTATGAGTCCAACTGAAGGAACGCCCGCTGTACCGATGGATGCCATTACTGCAGTGAATATTACTGTAAGCAGTGCAGAGGTACCCAAATCGATACCATATGCCTGAGCGGCAAACATCACAGCCACACCCTGCATGATTGCTGTTCCGTCCATGTTTATTGTAGCGCCCAGTGGTATTGTAAAGGAGCTTACGTCACGTGAAACACCCATTTCATAGAGCTTGTCCATGTTCAGAGGTATTGTCGCATTTGAAGTTGATGATGAGAATGCGAAGAACATGACTGGGATAAACTTTTTGAAGAAGTTTATCGGATTCAGGCGTGTTAATATGACAAGCAATGACGGATAGACAACGAAGGCCTGTATGGCAAGACCGATCAGCACGCAGATGAAATATTTCCCGAGAGGCATTATTCCTTCCAGTCCAAGGCTGCCGAATGTTTTTGCCATCAGACAGAAAACACCGATAGGGGCGAATTTCATGACGATTGCTGTCATTTCCATCATGATTCTGTTACATTCGGTGAAGGCTTTGTTCATTATTTCTGTCTCTTCCCTAAGTTTGGCCAGTATGATACCTATGAGAAGTCCGAAAATGATTACCGGAAGCATGTCCCCGTTTGCAAGTGAATTGAATGGGTTTTCGGGAACCATATTCAGTATGGCACCAGGCAATGTCTGGTTTGTTGTCACATTGGATGCATCTGCAAGGGCTGTCATGTGCAATCCTGCACCGGGCTGAAGGACGATACCAATTATCAAAGCGAGTGTAATCGCTACTGCAGTTGTCAGCAGATAAATCAGGATTGTTGTTCCTCCGATTGTTCCTATTGTTTTAATATCGGATATTGATGCGACACCGACAACTATTGAAAAGAAAACGAGGGGAACAACCAGCATTTTCATCAGTTTGATGAATAGGGTTCCTCCCAGGTAGAACACATTGTCCATAAGGATAATGTTTTTAATGTACGGGTCTGTTACATAGAAGTTGACTATAAGACCAACTATAAGACCCAAGAACATTCCAATCAGTATCCAGTTTCCCAGGCTTATGCTTTTTAGTTTAGTTAACATTTTTTTCCTCATGTTAAATTTTGTTGAGAGCAATTAATAAGTTTTATCTATATTTATGGAGACAAAAAATAATCTTTTAATCTAATGTATAAAAATATTGACAATCAATTCATTTTTTTGACTGTTTAAAAAAATAAGTGGTGGAATAATCAATCGTAAAATTGATTTAATGATGATTATTGTTAGAGGCATTCAAGGATTTCCAAACCCGACTCACTGCATTTGTAAAGCCTGCCCTTTTTCACTTCCTCGTTGAGGCAAACAACAAGGTTTTTGCTCTTAAGGTCATGAAGCGCTGATGAAATCTGGCTGGTTTTGAAGCCGGTTTCGCGTGCGATTTCAGAGGGCATCTTATATGAATTTCCAATGGTTTTCAGGGTTTCGATTCTGTATTTTGAAATTTTAACAAAACCCAGAGTGGAATATAATTCTTTTTCATTCATGCTAATATTTGTTTAAATTAAAAAAGAAAAGTTTATATACGAATTTATGTGAATTTATGTCTGTTTTATAATAATTTAATAACATATTAAACGAAAACTTAATATTAATTAACTATATATAATAAAATGGGGGCATATTATGGCCGAAGCAAGCTATGAAGAATTGATTTTGGATATATTGTATGTTGATGGAAGGATATCAAAGGCCAAACTCATTGGCATATTGGTGGGCCTTATTATTTTCATCATTGATTTGACCTATATGATTCCCCATTCCCTGAGAATCGGCTTTTTGCCGTTTTTTATTACAGTGTCTATTTGCTTTTTCCAGATAGTGTTATATTACTGCATATGCAGAGGTGCAGGCTATTTAATTAGAAAGGTTCTAATTAAATAGAGCTCATGAACCTTTCCTTGATGGTGATTGGATCCAAATCGATGATTGGTGCTTTTGAATTGCCAGGTTCTGTCTTATAGACTATAAAGCTTACGTCATCGCTTCTTATGATGTCCTTAAGATTTATGTCCTCGAAGTTGAAGCTGTTTTTGTATCCAACACCCTTTGCAGCCTCAACCAAATCTATTTTTTGGCAGTAGGTGTCCTGATTGCCGGTTGAACCGTAGGCGCCGTTGTCGATGACAATCCATGTGAGATTTGAGGGATTGTTTGCAAATATTGTCACAAGTGAGCCCATGTTCATGAGAAGTGACCCGTCCCCGTCAATGACTACAACATCCTTGTGTGGCTTAGCCATTGCAAGACCGAAACCTATTGATGATGCAAGGCCCATTGACCCAATCATATAGAAGTTTTTAGGCCTGTCGTCTATCTCATACAGCTCCCTTGACGGAAATCCTATATTGCATATTACCAGTTCTTCGTCTATGCTTTCCATTATTTTCTGTATCGCTTCATATCTTGCCATAATATCACCAGTATTTGATCTCCAGTAGAATGCTCACAGGCTTTCCCTCATCTTCTGAAAGTTCCCATGACAGTCTTATGTCATCATAGGCCGCTTCAGGTGTGGCAGGTGTGAAGAAGTTGAATCCCATTGATTCAAGAATAAGCGGAGTGGATTCACCCATCGGAACCTGTCCGCAGATGCTTTCGCCTTCGGTTCCCCTGTGGCTCATTATCATAAGTAGGGGAAATTCATACAGTTCCATCAATGACTTGAGAGCGTTTATGGAGTTTCCAAGACCGGAATTCTGCATCAGAATGGCTGTCCTTTTGCCTCCGAGATATGCTCCTGCGCATATGCCTATCCCTTCCTCTTCACGGGTAACCGGAATATGTGTAATTTCCGGGTCCTCATCAATCATGTTCAATAACTTTGATAAATTGACACATGGAACGCTGACGATAAAGTCGATTCCCGCATCCTTTAGTCCATCATAAATAGCTTCCGTACTATCCATATTATCACTTCTTTTTCATTGATAATAATTTTATATCTTAATTAGTATAAAAAAGTATTTAAATTTGGCTTATTTTAGTTTTATAAATAGTAACCTTTTTATTTATTTAAATCTAATATAAAATCATGTTTGATATACTATCCGTTTCCTCTAAAACAGAAAAAATATTGACAAAATCCCTTGATGAGGAGATTTCTGTTGAAGAGGCTAACCATTTGATGAATATAAAAGGGCCTGAATTATACCCTTTACTTGCAACTGCTGATTATTTAAGACAACAAATCGTTGGGGACAACGTAACATTCATTAACAACTGTAACATCAACTTTACAAATATCTGTACTGTAAGATGCGGCTTTTGTGCATTCGGTAAGGATGCCGATGACCCTGAAGCATACATACTAAATGACGAACAGATACTTGAGAAAGCTGAAGGCGCCGTTGCAAATGGTGCACGGGAATTCACACTTATGGGTGGAGTTCATCCGGATGCGGACATCGACTATTACATACATCTGCTCACATTGCTGAAGGACAATTACCCTGATGTATCAATTCACGGATTTTCACCGACCATGGTCAGGGACGCATGTCTTGCTTCAGGAATTGACATGGCTGAAGGTTTTGAATCCCTTAAGGCTGCAGGCCTTGACACTCTTCCAGGAACTGCCGCGGAAATACTGACCGACAGGTCAAGGGAAATAATCTGTCCTGAAAAGGTAAGCGTGGCGGAGTGGATTGAAGCTGTCAAGACCGCTCAGGAAGTCGGAATTGAAGGCTCAGCCACAATAATGTATGGTCATGTTGAGACTTTGGAGGAAAGGGTAGAGCATATTGATATTATAAGACAGATTCAGCATGAGACTCATGGATTTACCGAGTTCATTCCAATGACATTCATGCATGAATATTCACCGATCTTTTTGGAAGGCCAGTCAAATCTTGGAGCTACCGGAACACAGGACTTGAAGCTTTATGCGGTCTCAAGGCTGATGCTTAGGGATGTGATTCCAAATATCCAGATATCCTGGGTGAAATTGGGATTCAGGTTTGCGCAGATAGTGCTTGCCGCAGGTGCAAATGACCTTGGAGGCACACTCGGAGGCGATGAGCTTTCAGCTGCTTCAGGTGCACCGGATGGCGTGAATGCATCTATCGATACATTGGCACGTATGGTCAGGGATTTGGACAGGCATCCGATAGAGAGGAATTCCAATTACACTGAATTTTACGAAATAGAATAGAAAGGTTTTTTATGAGGAAATTTATTGTCATAGATGGATTGGACGGTTCAGGAAAGGACACACAGGTAAACCTTTTGGCAGAGGCCTATGAGAAAAAGGGCCGCAATGTTACTGTCCGCTCCCATCCGTGCAGCGACAATAAGTTTGGCCGAAAGTCAAAGCAGGCACTACTGAAAACAGGCAAATACAATAAGATCAAGGCAACCGTCTATTTTGGCCTTGATGCGATAAGGTCAGTGCATATGTACTATTATAACAGGGATGTTGATGTGGTTATCTTTTCAAGGTATATCCTGGCGGTGATGTATCTTCCGAATGTCGTCAATACAATAGTGTACAAGATTGTGGCGTTCGTCCTTCCGACATCCGACTGCATGTTCTTTTTGGATATAACGCCTGAAGAGTCCCTCAGAAGGATAGGTTCCCGTGATGAGGAAACCGAAATGTTTGAAAATATAGAATCTCTCAGGGAAAACCGTGAAAAGTCCCGGAAGTTCACATACAACTGGAATGTGGTTCCGGCAGATGATTCCCCTGAAGTGATTTCAGAAAAAATAGTTGCCAAGTGCTTCAGCACTGACTGAATTACAATACTTCTTTTATACCGTCTGATGTGATGATCATCAGTGAGTTGAGATTTTCCAATACAAGTGAAACGATAGGATGTGTCTGTATGTCCTTGTGCATGAATATTATCTCATTGCCGACAAGGTCAATCCAGTTTACATGATATACGACAACGCCGTTTACGATAAGTCCAAGGTATTCTGGAACATATCTGTTTTCATTAATCTCTTCAAAGTATGGGTTTTTTCTCAATATCTCTCTTAATACTTTATCCATAATCATACACCTTTTCTTTCATAAACGAATTTCGGAACGGCCTGGTCGAACGGGTCGAATCTTTCCCTGTCCTTGACTTCCATGCACTTCATGCTCACCTTGGAGTGAAGTGAGGACGGCAGTCTCAAAATCCTTTTGAGGTCGATTGATACCTTTGCATCTATTGTTGCAAGGTTCACCCTTGCCATGGCCTCTACAAGGTTCTTGTATCTTCTAGGCCCAATGTCCTTTTTGAAAAGTCCCCAGTTGCCATTTTCAAGGTGGTGCCTTGAGGCTATTATGTCCTTCATGAGCTTGGGATTGATTCCGTCGAGCTTTTCGTTGCCCACAAGATGCTGGATGTTGAACTTCACCCTGTCGGTGAATATCTTCTGGTATCCCACAGGTATTGTGAAATGTTCGAAGTTGAAGCTCTGGTTGGATATCTCGGCGTTCATGAACTGTGATTTTGGAACCTCGGCGCCTGCAGCATATTTTAGGACTTCAGAGCGAAGCTCGCTTCCCGCTGTCATCATCTCCTCATCCATGATCCTTATGTGATATCCCCTTCCGGAGTATATCAGATGGATGTTCTTCAATCCCAAATCGCCTTCAAGAGTATCAATCAGGTTGTTAACTATTTCCAAAGCCTCTCCAAGACAGATTTCACACACGCCATCGCACTGGCATGACCTAATCGGTATGTCCTTTGCGTCA
>NZ_SUTK01000005.1 GCF_015062905.1 Methanobrevibacter thaueri | reverse complement strand
TACCTAACCAACTACCTAATCGGCCGCAGACTCATCCTTAGGCGAAAAAACATTTAAACAAAAAACCATTACAGGAATAATTGCCTATCCAGTATTATCCTCAGTTTCCCAAGGTTATCCCGGTCCTAAGGGTAGATTATCCACGTGTTACTGAGCCGTACGCCACGAATCTAAATTCGTTCGACTTGCATGGCTTAATCGAATCCCAATAGCAGTAACATCTGCCAGGATCAAACAGAATTGAACACATAACAGACATAATAAGTATAAAGTATTATGAAGTACGCTAAAAAAATATAGACGAGTATTAATACATAAAATTTGATATAAAAGTTTCTATAATCAAATTTCACCACATCTACAAAACTTACATCATACCCGAAAAACTCAGGTACTCACAAAGCACATTCAATGATATTAATAATTCAATTAATACAATAAACATGATAAATTATAGCTATATGCGGAAAAGCAGTCATCATAGTCAAAATTGTAAATACAATATAACTTAAACCAACGCCATAAAAACATATAGCACATACTATACAGACGGTAATTTCATTAACAAATTCAATTAAAAAATATTGCAATATTCCATTTAAATATCTATAAAATTAAAATATTCTATATAACACTAAATTAAAAAATATTAATGATTATTATAAAAAAATAAGCTCAAATATTAAGAAAATATAACGAATTTTTTGAAATTTATTGTTCGTATATATTGAAACAAATAAAATCGTGAAAAAAATAATTTTTTGAATAATAATAATTTATTAAAAGTCACACATGCGAAAAACATAAATGATATTTAAAACTTTCTATCTAATTCAAATAAAAATTGCTTTATATACTGCAAAACAAAAGATACTATTGGTGATAAAATATGAAGTTCGGTATAGAATTCGTACCACAAATACCATTAAATGAATTAGTAGACTTAGTAAAATTAGCTGAAGACGTCGGTTTTGAATACGCATGGATCACAGACCACTACAACAATAAAAACGTATACGAAACCTTAGCATTAATTGCAGCAAACACTGAAACCATTAAAATGGGTCCTGGTGTAACCAACCCATACGTAAGAAGCCCTGCAATTTCCGCTTCCGCTATCGCAACCATTGACGAAATTTCAGAAGGAAGAGCAACCTTCGGTATCGGTCCTGGTGACAAAGCAACTTTCGACGCTTTAGGAATCGCATGGGAAAAACCTGTATCCACTATTAAAGCAGCAATCGCTGACATTAATACTTTATTATCTGGTGGAAAAACCGAAGCTGGTGCAGCATTAGGTGGAGCAAAAGCTGTTCAAGAACACATCCCTATTTACATGGGTGCTCAAGGACCTAAAATGTTAGAAACCGCTGGAGAAATCGCAGATGGTGTATTAATCAACGCTTCCAACCCTAAAGATTACGAAGCTGCTATGCCTATGATCAAAAAAGGTATCGAAGCAGCTGGTGGAGACAAAGCATTTGACGTAGGTGCATACACTGCAACTTCCATTGGTGCTGACTCTGACGCAGCTAAAAACGCAGCTAAAATTGTAGTTGCTTTCATTGCAGCTGGTTCCCCACCTCCAGTTATCGAAAGACACGGATTACCTGAAGGATTCAACGAACAAATGGGTGCATTCTTAGCTAAAGGTGACTTCGGTGGAGCTATTGGCGCTGTAACCGACGAAGCACTCAACGCATTTTCCGTATGTGGTACTCCTGATGAGTTCATCCCTAAAATTGAAGGCTTAGCTGAAATGGGTGTAACTCAATACGTAGCAGGATCCCCTGTTGGTAAAGACGTAGCAGAATCCATCAAATTATTAGGAGACGTAATTGCAAGTTTCTAAACTTGCTTACTTTTTCTTTTTTTATTTTTTTAAACCATTACACACAACTTAATAATATACTATTTTTAACATAATTTTTAATTATAACTTCCATATAATAATATTATAATGGAAATTGAAAACTTAACAAAAGAAATTAGGCAAAGAGCCTTTGAGAGAAAGGAACCGAAAACCCCAGAACAGGTTGGGGCAAGCTGGTATAATGATGATTTAACTTATGATGGCGTTGCAAAAACATTATTCATGATTTTACCCACTCCAGGATGTGCATGGGCATTGGGAGACAGTGGCGGATGCACCATGTGCAGCTATGTGTCAGACTGCACACTGGAACCAATTGACACTGAAACCATCCTGAAAATATTCCACAACCACCTGTCCAGACATCCGATAGCCGAGGAGGACAGAATTTCAGTGAAACTCTTCGCATCAGGAAGTTTTTTAAATCCCTATGAGCTTCCAAAGGACGCCCGTGATGAAATCCTGAAAACATTAATTGGTCTGGGCAACGTGACTGAAATCATTGTAGAGTCAAGGCCAGAATATGTAAAGGAAGAATACCTTGATGAAATATTCGACATCATAGGAGACACCCTGTTCGAAGTGAGCATAGGTCTTGAAACCTCAAACGACTACACCCGACTGAACAAGATCAATAAGGGATTTACCCGTGATGATTTTGAAGAAGCCGTGAAACTGATGCAGAACCTGAAAGAGACAAAGGGATACAACCTAAAGTCAAAGGCATATATTTTTGTAAAGCCTATCCTAGTATCCGAATCAGAGGCAATAGCTGAAGCGATTGAAACCGCACATTACTGCAATTCAATAGGCGTTGACAGACTGTCATTCTGTCCGGCAACAATACACGGAGGAACCGTGATCGAAAGATTCTGGAGAAAAGGAGCATACCAGCCGCCATGGATATGGTCCTGCATTGAAATCATCAATACAGTAAGGGACGAGATAGACCTGCCTGCTCTCATGGACACATCAGGTTTCGGCTCCAGGAGAGGCCCTTACAACTGTAAAAAATGCAGTAAGGACCTGAAACATATGATTATAGCCAACAATCTGACACAGACAAAAATAGAGCATGACTGCGAGTGCAAAGGCGAATGGCTGGCCCAAGTTGAAAATTCAGACATGAACTCATCAACCGTTGAGATAAAGCATATCCCATTATATTAATATATTTTGAACTATTAATTATTAGTAGGAGGAAACAATGAAAAGTAAATTTATTAGCATACTGGCTATGATACTGGGATTAATCATTATCATCTTCCCTGTTATGGGAATCATTGGAGTGGCGGATTTAATCGGCCTATCCATATTACTGATATCAATTTACCTGCTCGTAGTTGGAGTGGCCATAATTGATTATAATAAAACCGGAGCGATACTTGACCTGGCTTTAGGAATGATACTTTTATTCTTAAGCATTTGTCTGATATTCAATGCCGGACTATTAGGATTTTTAGCGCAAATCACATTATACCTTGCGGGAATAACCCTGATTATTGTTGGATTGGTGTCCCTAATCAACAATCGCCAATCCAGATACGGATTTTATATAGGAATAGCCGGAGTTGTTCTCGGCTTGTTGTACATAGTAATCGGAACCTATGTGGCAGACCCTATCATTCTGGGCGTATTGATTGGCGCATGGTTAGTGATAAGCGGTATTTTAAGATTAATGGATGGTTAAGCCGTCCAAAACTTTCTTTTTTTGGTGTTGACATTGATAGGGATTAGTGCTGATTTCGACCCTGTGCATAAGGGCCATGAACATCTGATTGGCGAAGCGCGCAAGCTGGGGGATGAGCTGGACAAAAAGGTTGTCGTCTATCTAAATAAGGGATTCAGTGCAAACCATGCTCCGTTTTTTGTTGATTTTGATGCCCGCCGCGAAATGGCACTGGCTCTGGGGGCGGATGACGTCAAAGCATTTGAGGGACTTCATCACAGACTGGTATTATCATACAGCGTGCCGATAAGGCTTAAGCAGATGATTGATGACGGAGTGACAGATTACATCACTTCCGCAAGCATTTCACTCGATGAGATAAAGTCAAAGGCTCAGAAGTTCATCGATGAGGGCAACTTTGTCGGAATGCCCAAAAGCTATACCAACAGAAACGAGATTCGCTGGTATGCAATCAACGAATTTTTAGGCTCAAAGCTCAACTACCATGTTGTCGACGAGTTCAACAAGGACAAATACTCAGGAAGACTGATAAGACAGTCCATAATTGACAACGACATGATGATTACCAAACAGGTGCGGAAACTGCTTCCAAAGACCACCGTTGAAATCCTTCAGAGGGAGATTGATGCGGGAAGAACCCCTGGCGAGCGCAACTGGAAGGACATCTATAAACGGATGAACACCTATTCACGGGGAAACCTTGAAAAGATAGCTTACCTCAATGGAAATACAATCAATGAAATCATCAAAAGAAGGGTATACAGGGATCCCGAATCAATCTGGGCAGTGTTCAGGAGATCTGATTACGGGCCTGTAATGACACGTCTGGCAATCAGCGCCATTGAAATGGAAGTTACAAAAAAGGAAGTCATGGACCTGATGAAAAGCTATGAGTCCCAAGGCGTGATTCCCGACAATCAGAAGGTGCAGAGGGTTATCGACCGTGCATGGTATGTGGCATGTGAAGGCGAAAAGGGAATAAGCGCACGGGATGCGAACGAAAGGTTTCGAAGTGAAAACATTGCCGTCGAAACTCCTCCGGCAAGTCTTGAAGCCGGACTGAATCTGACCAAATTTGAAACAAAAATCACAAAAGAGGGCATAAACACTGACCTGTATGTCGATAAGAACGGAAAGATATCAGTTCAGTTCAAAAGCGAAGGCAAAAAAATAAAAACAAATTTGAGATTGCCTGCCCTGGAAGTCACATACTTAAGATACATTATGGATTCCCATTTCATTCCGGTTAGCGGAAGTATAAAAAAAGCCAAAAAGGGATTTAAGGTTAAGGTCGATATTGGCTGAGCTTTTCTAATGCCGCCCTGACCATTATTAACTCATTTTCATCAAAGTAATTTATTATTTCTTCCAGTTCCTCTGATTTTCTTTTGGAACTTTTCAGGGTATTGTTTATTCTGGACAATGACTTCTCCTTGAAATCATCCCCTTCGGTTAATGAGAGCATCTCAAAGAATTCATCTTCAAGACCATTGCTTTTTGCGATTTCAGCAGATTCTATCAGAAGTGCAGACAAAGCTTTTGTATATGTGCTTCTGAGCAGCTTCAACATGCTTGCATCACCGACATTGGCGCTGATTATTTCCGTTTGAATAAAATCATTTAAAAACAGCAATTCCGCAGCGTCCTCACCTGAAAGATACAAAATCGGATTGCCGGAATCGATTTTGCCTATGATGGCGCCATCCACCAAATTGTCAACGGCTTCATTGATTTTAGATGCGGTGTCTGGAGAAACGTTGTTCAAATCCAAATAGATTCCCTTTGCATATTTTCCATATCTTTCCGCAACGCTCAAGGCATTTTTCGGCGAAGTCGCTGAAATCAGAATATCAGACCTGCAGGCCACATCCTTAAAGGTATCCAGGACTTCAATGCCTGACTTTTCAATATTGCTCATTGTTTTTGGTGAGCGGTTTTCGGCCGATGTGATGAAACTAATATCATCTGATTTGAGCAGTTCAACCAGAGTTCGTGAAACCTTTCCAAAACCTATAAAACCGATTATCATAATCTCACTGGTTATTTTTTAAATAGAAGCATGTCATGCAGGTTTACGCCTATGTCCTTGGAAATTGTATTGCATTTTGCGCATAATAAGAAATAGATGTCCTTGTCTGACAGGTCAATTTCGGTCAATCCCTCATAATTTCCCATTCCCTTTGAGATTACAAAATCATGGCTTTCGAATATTTCCCTGAATTCGTCTGAAATTTCGCTGTCCACATATCCGACAGTTCCGCAGCCTATCTCAACGATTTCACCATATTCATCCAATCCCGCATCCAGGGCCTCCTCCATGCATGCATCATTCAGGATAGGCTCTGACTTGACCGCTATTGTAATCTTCAATCCGTATTCCCTGATTTTTGCCAAAAGTAGTTTGTCGAATACAATTTCGCCGGTATTGTCCACGAGATATAATACCTTATCATGAGTTTTCAGGGATTCTTCAAATTCTTCAATGTCCTTTACTGCCAAATCCTTTTTAAGGGCTGTTTTGATTACGCTTTCAATGTCATCATCCAAAGTGAATGCACCGAAATCCAGAATGTTACCAATGATAGCTATCTTGACATGATTTTCCAGACTGCTGTCCTCTTCAAGTATCTTTTTGACATCAGGCAGATACTTCAAGGCAATTTCATTTCCCTCAATCTTTTCCTTGCGATAGGGATCCCTGCAGCCTGTCTTTTCCTTTATCATCTTATGCATTGCAGAACCTGTGCCGTTTGAATTGGTATCCAATTTGAAGTTGCTGCTTAAAAACTTAAAGATATCTTCCATTATCTCCATCTTAAGAGTTTCGTCATCTGTTGACAGGTCCATTGCTTCACGAGCCTGTCTTAAAAAGCAGGGCCCGCATTCATAACTGATCTTCAAGCTTAACCCCCATAGATTATTTGGACGATTTGGATTTCATCATCTTCCTCGATGACTGTATCCTCAATGACCAGTTCGCCGTTCTGCTTGGATACAACAGTCTGGGCGGAAAGTTCAAGCTCGTCAAGTAAATCTTTGATAGTGTAATCTTCATTAGGTATTTGCCTTTTTTCGTTTAAATCCTTATATTTCAATGTGAATTCCATATTTTCATACTCCTAACTCTTCTAAAAATGAACAGGCTTTACATAAATCGTTTGCTGAAGGCTCTCCACATCTTTTGCATCTCCCATGAGCATACTCCTTCTGCATTTCCTTTTTTAGAACGCCCTTGATCTTATCATATCCCCGTAATGTTGAGTACTTGATTGTAGGGTGCTTTTCGGCCAGCTGATTGATGACCTCGGAAACCTCGCCCCTGAATGACTGCATTGCATATGGGCAGCTGTCAAAGTGGACTTCAAGCTCCTTTGCAACCACATATATGCCGATTTCACGTTCTGGAATTTCCCTTAAAGGCTTGATTTTAACCGTAAACTCTTCAGCTTTTGATTCTGTTTTTGCACCTAGCTTTGTCAGGTTATCGGTGTTTCCCTCAAGATAGTTCATCATGATGCCCTGGACCTCATCATCAAGATTGTGTCCTGTGGCTATTTTTGTGGCTCCCATTTCACGGGCGGCTTTATTTATAATTGTCCTTCTGAACACTCCACAGTATGTGCATGAACCCTTATGGTTCGGCCTTTGCATGATCTCATCAAGGGTTATCCCGTAATCCTCCTTCAGGGACACTACCTTATGCTCTATTCCTAATCTTTCGGCATGCCTTTTTGCAATGTCGACACCCTCCTGGCGATAATTGGCAATTCCCTCATCTACTGTCACCGCACAGAGGTCTATCAAATTCATTTCACGAAATGAGTTCAGTATCTCCAATGTTGTGACGCTGTCCTTTCCTCCTGAAAGGGCCACCAGAACCTTGTCTCCCTTGTCCAGGAGCTTTTCCTTCTTGACGGTTTTGATGACTTTCTTTTCGATTGATTCTATGAAACAATCCTTGCACAACAATTGTCCTGATTGCTCTCTTTTATAAATAACTTTAGGATTACCACATTTACTGCATTGCATAATACTACCTACATCTGTTCTACAAAGCGCGCCAGCTGATTTAAGGTGTTGACCTCAAATACATGCGCTCCCGCATCACGATACAGTGAAACGCAACTGTCCACTATATCCCATTTGTTCTTGTCTTCGGGATTCAGGATGACCACCTTTTTGGCATCCCTTACCATTTCCTCAACAAGCTCCACACTTGCCGGAATCTTATTCACTTTCGGGCCGGCCCAATCCCTGCAGTCTGATAAAATGATTACATAAGATTTATTGTTGATGTTTGCCTTTTCCTGGAACTGCTTGAAAGCGGAATACATGTCCGAAGTCCCATGCACCATCATGTTCTTGACCCTCATGTCCTTGACCTTGATAAAGGAATCGATGAGATACTCTTCCTTCAATGCCTTTGTTGTCTCTATTACCTTATTGTCGAATTCGAAGGTTCTGGACCTTTTAAAGGCTGTCTGGGCTGAAAACATCAGCATGAAAAACCAGCTGCTGATCCATTCGCATGAGCCGCTGATGTCATTTAGGAATAAATGTTCATTCTTATGGGGCCTTGGCTTTGCCTTTACAAGCTCCAGCGGCACGCCGCCATATTTCAGATTTGCCCTCATTGTTCGTCTCATGTCAATCTTATGGGAGTTGGCCTGAATCTTTCTTCTTGAACGCTTGTTGGCGATTCTTTTTCCCAGCCTTTGACAGATTTCAAGCATTCTTGGGTCGAACCTGTTCAGCTTTGTCAAATCCTTGTTCATCAGTTCCCCATCACGCTCCAGCCTTTTTGCTTCCTCAAGCAGAGGCTGGCCTGAAAGCATCTTCAGCTTTTCATTGTCGACTTTTTCCTTTCGAATCCTCTTGCCAATTGTATCCTGCTTTTTAATGATATACTTATTTGATTTAGGACCTGTTCCTCTGTATGCTTTGCTCTTGTTAAGGTCCTCCTTGATTTCCTTTTCAGGGTCAGGCAATGCGAATACTTCTTCAAAAACCTTTAAAAATTTAGGAATGTCATATCTGTCCTTGACATAAATTGCAAGCAAAGCTGTCTTAAGCAGGTCCCTATCCGTTTCACCCAGTTGGCTGTAGATCTGCATGGCCGCCTGTGTGCTTCTGATACTTACCGGAAGCCCTTCCTTTCTCAAGTCAGCTGATAGTGTTGCAATCTTTCTTATCATGTTATCTCTTGTCGAAAATATCCTTTTTGACACGTTTCTTGTCGCTTTCGGTTTTGATGGCTACGCCGACACTGTCCTCAAGGGACTTGTCAATGTCCTTGGTTCCCAGATTTGTGACTGACTTTACCCAGTCAACGGTACCCCTTACAGAAGGCTTTTTCATAAGATTGAGATTTCTTATCTGATGAACGAGTTTGACCACATAGGAGACTGTCTCATCATCGGCATCAGGCAGTTTGGATTTGACGATTTCGATTTCCCTTTCAACAGTCGGGTATGGAATGTATAAGAAAAGGCATCTGTCCTTTGTCTCATCGAGAAGTGACCTTTGTGAGTTTGAAGTAAGAATAACGATCAGGTCATTTTCTAACTGGAATGTTCCAAGATCGTTGATTGTGATTTCCTGCTCTCCCAATGCCTGAAGCAGGAAGCTTTCTACCTCTTCATCGGCCTTGTCGATTTCATCTATCAGCAAGACTGAATCCTTATCGTTCAGGAATGCATTGAGCAGAGACCTCCTTATGAAAAATTCGTCATCAAAGATTTCATCCACATTGTTTGAATCGTTTCTTGCAGCTTCAAGGTGAAGCAGCTGCTTTTGATAATTCCATTCGCCGACAATCTGTTCAAAAGTGATTCCCTCATAACATTGAATCCTGAAAAAATCCCTGTCAAACGCCTTTGCTATAACCTTTGCAAGCTCTGTTTTTCCAACACCCGGAGGCCCTTCAATAAGCATCGGCTTACCGAGCAGGAATGACAGATAAAGGGTTGTTGATATTTCAGTGTTAGAAACATAACTTTCTTCCAAAAGCATCTTGTCGATGTCTTTAATACTAATGTTTTCAATTTGCAACTTTTAACCTTCCTAAATTTTTGTTACTAAAATAATTATAACGATAAATTTATTTATACTTTATTATAATAGTTAAAATGATTAGAATTAAGGGAGGTAAAAATATGGAATCCGGTAATGCAATAATCATTGCATTGATAATAATTATAATAGCCGTTGTTGGAGTGTTCTTCTTTATAAACTCAAATGGAATTGCCACACAGCCGGACAATCAGATGGTTGATTCTTCAAATGTCAACACCGCAAACGTCAATTCCAATCCTACAGCTCCAACTGACAGCCAGTCACAATCTTCAGTGTCCAATGCAGAGCCAACTACATCAAGTTCCAGCAATGACCAGCAAGATAATAGCAATCCTGGCCAGGACACAAGTTCACAGGATGCCAGTTCACAGGACACTAGTGACGCTAGTTCAACACCTCAGGCTGGACAGTCCGAAGGAACATACGATCCAACAGACTTTGACTAGAACTATTTTTTAAATTCATCAGGATTTTTGAACAATTCAAAATCCTGAACATAATCTTTTCCAGTAATCATCGCTATTTCTGCCTTTTGAAGTTCCGAACCCAGATAGGCAGCATGCTCCATTCTTGTTACAAGATTTTTGGTTATTATCTCTTCATAGACCTCTTTTGCCGAATGGCCAACAATTACCAAATCGGGCTTGTTTTTCTTAAAATGAGTTGCGGTAATCTTACTTGACCCCACAGTTGTTCCATAATCAACGTTTATCTTGAAACTGCCGGCCTTATCCCTTACGAATTTCATAGGCTTGATTTGCCTTGTCTCTTCAATGCCTTCGCGCTCATTCAGGATGATATCATTTCTTTTATGCTTATCCTTGAAGGCAACCAGGTTAATTCCCAAATCCTTTGGGATTGATTTTCTGTGCTTTGCAAGAAACATCATCTTGGAAGCGGTTGAAAGCTCATAAACGCTTCCCCTTGTTTTACCACTTTCTTCAGGAGTGAAAAGTATGCTCACGCCCAATTCCATACCTATTCCTGCCAGAAGCACATTGACACCACCTGAATCGGCATCCATAAGCTCAGTTACATTGCCGACACCAAAAAACATTGGTGCAGGATTGGTTTTGTGGAATTCGTGACATGCAATGATTGATTCGACAATGCTTGCACTATTGACAGGGTCCAGAATCAAATCTGCAACATAGCGAAGCCCTTCAGTGTCCTTAATCAATTGATGCATTGCCTCAACCCTTTCGGCAGGGGATTTTGGGGATTTTCCCTGTGAAAAATTGGTTGGCAGCAGCACTGCAGGAATGTCCTTTTCCTTTAGGATTTCCTGAATCTCAGAGTTGTTTCCCAAATCAAGACTCAAAACAAAGTCGATGCCGTTTTCAGCAGCCACCCTTATCTCATCGGGATTCAGCGTATCTATGCTTAATGGCCTGTCGCCGACAATCGGCCTTAAGGTTTCAATCAGCTCGGGAATCTTATCTGAGAAATCCTCACCTGCAGCCATTCCAATGTCAATCATGTCCGCACCTGAATCGACAAAGTATTGGCATTTGTTGATCAGTGCCTCCTTTGATAAAAATGGCGCATTTGCGATTTCGGACAGGACCCTCATCGGGAAGTCTTCACCGACAGGAAGGTTCTTGATTAGAATGTTATTTGGTTTTTCGAGAAGCCTTTCAATATTTTCCTTATCGTTTTCAAACTCATCGATGAACCTGAATGCCTCCTTTCGCTTTTCCTCTTCAATCAGCTTATCGGCAGGCTTGTCTTCAGACAGGTCGATGCTTCCAATCAGATTCAGCACCATTGCAAGGTCGGCACCATCGGTTGAGCCCTTGAATGTAGGTATTCCAAGCTCCTTGGTGATTTCCTTTGTTCCTTTCTTTATCAGGCCCGGAACCAGAATCATGTCAATGTCATCAAGTTGATCGCTGAAACAAGTTTTTACCTCTTTAATAATTTGTCTTGGAGTTAGAAATGCAGCAACCTGAGTATTGTCTGCAATGTGCACTATTATGTCTTCCTTTGAAGCGGAGACCACTTCCTTTATCAATGGATATGCCAACTCACCTGTAATTATTAAAACCTTCATAAAACTTCCCAACCAAATTATTTTTATAATAATATTATATTTTTAAATATATTAAATTTTAATTTTTTTTAAAAAAAGTATTATTTTTCAAAAAAGATATAGAAACTGTAAAATGAAAAAAGAAAAATTATAAAAAGAATTTCAAAAAAATAAAGAAAAAATAAAAGATTTAAACAAAAAAATTAAAACAAAATTATCCAAAAATGAAAATTTAACATAAAATTTATATATTTTGTAATTTATAATGATTATACATGATAAATATATGGAGGAGAATTAATGATTGAAATTCGTTTTCATGGCAGAGGCGGGCAAGGCTCTGTAACAGCTGCTGAAATTTTGGCAAAAGCTGCATTCAAAGACGGCAAATCTGTTCAGGCTTTCCCATTTTTCGGAGTTGAACGTAGAGGTGCTCCAGTTATGGCTTTCACAAGAATTGATGATGAGCCAATCAAAATGAGATACCAAGTATACAACCCAGACTACGTATTGGTTTTAGACGAAGGACTGTTAAATGTAGTAGATGTATTTTCCGGAATTAAGGACAACACTGAAGTAATTATTAACACTAAAACATTCGAAGGTAGTGGAGATCATGAAGTCCACAAAATCGATGCGACCGGAATTGCGCTTGACATGTTAGGACGCAACATCGTGAACACAATTATCTTAGGATACTTTGCTAAAAAGACAGGAGTTGTAAGTATCGATTCACTTCTTGAAGTTATTAAAGAAACCTTCCCTGGAAAAATTGGAGAACTTAACGCGGAAGCTACCAAAAAAGCTTACGATATGGGATAATAGGTGAGATTATGGTAAATATAGGATGTGTAATTAAAACACCAGGAAATACTAAAAACAATAAAACTGGAAGCTGGAGAACTTTCAAACCTATATTGGATAAAGAATCATGTATTGATTGTGATAACTGTATATTATTCTGTCCAGATTCCTGTATAAACAAACAACATGATATTGATTACGATTACTGTAAAGGATGTGGAATTTGCGCATACGAATGTCCTTCAGATTCAATCGAAATGATACAAGAAGAGAGTGATTAGATGGTAAAAGAAGTAATGACCTCAAATAAAGCAGTTGCAGAAGCTGTAAGATTAGCTAAACCACAAGTTATTCCTGTTTATCCGATTACTCCACAAACTACAATTTCAGAATACTTAGCTCAATATGTTGCTGACGAAAAGATTGATGCTAAATATGTCAAAGTAGAATCAGAACACAGTGCTATAAGTGCTGCGGTTGGAGCAAGCGGTGCTGGAGTAAGGGTATTTACAGCAACATCTTCACAAGGATTAATGTTAATGCACGAAATTTTATATGCAGCAGCAGGTATGAGAACACCTTTCGTATTGGCTGATGCAAACAGAGCAATTTCTGCTCCATTAAACATTTGGAATGACCAGCAAGATTCCATTGCACAAAAAGATGCAGGTTGGTTACAAATCTATGTTGAAGATGCTCAAGAAGCATTAGACACAACCTTAATGGCTTATAAAGTTTCAGAAAATCCTGATATATTATTACCTTCAATGGTATGTTTAGACGGATTTATCCTGACCCACACAGTTGAACCTGTTGAAATTCCAGATCAAGAAAGTGTAGATGAGTTCCTACCTCCATATGTTCCAGAACATGCATATCTTGATCCTAAAGACCCAATGTCCATCGGTAACTTTGCCGACCCTGAATATTACATGGAAGCAAGACACGACATGGACGTTGCAATGAACAATGCCCTTGACGTAATCCAAAAGACCTGCGATGAATTTGCAGAAATATTCGGAAGACAATATGGTCTTGTTGAAGGATATAAAACAGATGATGCTGAAATCATTTATGTCGCTATGGGATCACTCTGCAGTAGTATCAGAGTTATCGTAGACGAGTTAAGAGCAAAAGGCGAAAAAGTCGGATTGCTCAAAATCAGATCATACAGACCGTTCCCTGTTGATGCAATCAACGATGTTGTGAAAAACTGCAGCAAACTTGCAGTTGTTGACAAAAACTTCGCAATCGGAATGGGTGGAGCATTATTCGGCGACATGAAACT
Organism: Methanobrevibacter thaueri; assembly: GCF_015062905.1. GTDB lineage: Archaea > Methanobacteriota > Methanobacteria > Methanobacteriales > Methanobacteriaceae > Methanocatella > Methanocatella thaueri_A. The sequence continues at coordinate 46,394 of NZ_SUTK01000005.1, read as the reverse complement.
TAAAATTGACAAAGAGATTTATGGATTCATTACCGGTTTAGGCGGAAGGGACATTACCCCTGAAGCACTGACTGAAATTTATGAAATTACCAAAAATGGTCCTGAAAATGATGTCACATGGATTGGACTTAAGGAGGAATAAAAATGGTGGACATTCCTGATAAAAATTTATTAGCACCAGGACACAGAGGATGTGCTGGTTGTGGAGCATCCATCGCAGTTAAATTAGCTTTAAACGCATTAGGTGAAAATACTGTAGCCGTTTCCGCTACAGGTTGTCTTGAAGTTATGACCACACCTTACCCTGAAACTGCATGGGAAATTCCATTCATCCACGTAGCATTTGAAAACTCAGGTGCTGTAGCATCCGGTGTAGAAAGTGCACTCAGAATTCAAGGAAAAGATGACGTGAATGTTGTTGCTTTCGGTGGTGACGGAGGAACAGTAGATATCGGTCTGCAATCCTTATCCGGAGCTATGGAAAGAGGACACAACATGACATACATCTGTTACGATAACGAAGCATACATGAACACAGGTATCCAAAGAAGTGGAGCAACCCCATACGGTGCAAGCACTACAACTTCACCAAGCGGTGTTGCAAGTTTCGGTGAAGACAAACCTAAGAAAAATATGCCGATGATTATGGCAGCACATGGAATACCTTATGTCGCAACAGCTTCAATTGCATACCCTGAAGATTATGTCAACAAGGTCAAAAAGGCTGCAGAAACCAAAGGTCCTGCATATATCCACTTACAACAACCATGTACTACCGGTTGGGGATTCCCTTCTGAAAGAACAATCGAAATGGGTAGATTAGCTGTAGAAACTGGATCATGGATTTTATATGAAATCGTGGACGGCAAATTCGAAATCACTTACAGGCCTGAAGAAAGAAAACCGGTAAAAGAATACTTGGCTCCACAAAAAAGATTCAGACACCTGAATGACGAGCTCATTGAAAAAATCCAAAAATATGTTGATGCAGAGTGTAAAGAACTAGGCTTATAAGGTGATACAATGGAAAGTATTGTTGTAAATAGCAATTTGTGTGATGGATGTCTCAACTGTTCAAATATGTGCGCATCAATCCATAATGCTAGCAGAATAAAAATAATAGAACATGATTCTTCCTTTTATTCCATTGTATGTCAACATTGTGAAAGTGCACCATGTATAAAAATCTGTCCTACCGAGGCAATCACCGACGATGGCGTCGACACTGAGAAATGTATCGGTTGCGGATTGTGCGTAATGGTTTGTCCATTCGGTGCAATGACTTTCCAATCAAAAGTTGCCGAAAAATGTGACCTCTGTGCCGACAGAGAAGAAGGACCTGCATGTATCAAAGCATGTACCAAAAGAGCTATTACTGTTGCCGATCCTGAAAAGGTCAGAGCCAAAAACCAAGAGAAATACTTGGCCAAAATGGCAGGGCTGTATGAACCGGACAGTAGTGGAAAAGGTAGCTTTGTCCATGTGATTACAAGTCAGGCAAGAGCAAGACTTGTCTTAGACGAATAGAAAAATTATGTTTAAATCAGGAAATTGTACTGAATGTACAACCTGTGGAAGTTGTCAACAAACACCAAATGTTGACACTCCAACCTTATTTTGTATGAATTGCCAACCACCATCAGAGGCTCCATGCTTATTGGCATGCAAGGAGAATGCCATCGAGATTTTGGGCGGTGCCATAACCATCAACAGCGACAATTGTACCCGCTGCAGGGATTGCGTTGAAGTTTGTCCACTGGATGTAATCAAAATTTAAATATTCCAAAAATCAAAAATAAGATTAATTAATTTTACAAGGTTATTAATTTGATTACTAAAGATGTTATTAAGGAAACAGTCTATGAACTTTACAGGCAAGCGGTTATCGTTCTTGGTGATGATGTAAAAAAATCACTTGAAGATGCTCTTAAAATAGAAGAACATGAACTTGCAAGGTTAAATATTGAAGCTATCTTAAAGAATATTGAACTTGCAGAAGAAAAAGGAATTCCGATGTGCCAGGATACAGGTCTGCCGGTTGTTTTTGTGAAGTTAGGTAATGTGGAAGTTGAAAATCTGCGTGAAGGCATTGAAGAGGGAATTAAAAAGGCCACAACAGATGTTCCAATCAGGCCGAACATCGTAGATCCCCTCACACGCGAAAACACCAACATAAACGTTGGGGATTACATTCCTCCAATCGACATTGAACTGATTGATGAAGACTACATTGAAATAACAATATTGCCAAAGGGATTCGGTTCAGAAAACAACAATGCAATGAAGATGGCCCTTCCTGCCGAAGGTATCGAAGGCATCAAGGAATTCGTTGTCGAATCAGTTCTTAAGGCAAAAGGAAAACCATGCCCTCCAACTGTTGTGGGCGTTGGAATCGGAGGAACTTCCGATTTATGCTTAAAACTAGGTAAAAAGGCATTGCTTGGAAAAATCGGCGAAAGAAACCCTGACCCTCAGATAGCCAAACTTGAAGAGGAAATCCTGGAGGAAATCAATGCATCAGGAATAGGTCCGATGGGACTTGGCGGAAAAACAACCACTTTAGATGTAAAAATTCTAAAAGCTCATACCCATACTGCAGGTCTTCCAATCGGCGTCTGCATCCAATGTTGGGCCGACAGGCATGCCACAACAAGGATATATGACGAATAGAGTCAGTAAAAAAAAATTATCTGAAAGTCCTTGGAGTTGTCGGTCTTGGAATGTTGTCATGAAACTCGACTGCAACATCCATCATTTCAACGGAAATGTCTCCAATCCTTTTGAATGCCTTGATGAGTCTGAACAGGTAGATGAAATAGTTTGAACGTTCCTTTTCATCAAATGTGCTTTCGGCCATTTGGGTCGCAATCAGATTGATGGCCTTGGATTGCATGATATGAATTGTCTCTTCCTGTTTCATCAAATCATCCTTTAAGTCAGTATCTCCTTCGATGAATGCCTTCATGGATATTCTGATCATGGACTGTGCTGTCTTGTACATCTTTTTGAGTTTCTTCAAGACATTCTTATCGACTTCATAAACATCATTGATGACGAATTTTGCAATATGGCCGCAATAATCGCCTATACGCTCAAGGTCATATGCAATTTCATTGTATAAAATTGATTTTGAAATTTGAGAATGCTTGTTGAGACTTACGATTGTCTCTACAGATGTCCTTATTTTTTCAACCATGTTGTTTGTGGCATAATCCATTTCCAGGGCCTTATTGGCCTTATCCTCATCATATTCCAAAACCGCATCAAAGGACATTTCAAGCTGGGAGTGGACATGCTTTGCCATGTTTTCCAGCATATCATTAATCAGGGCGTTTCCGGTATTGGTTTTTGTTCTTGAATAATCTCCTACAGAGGAGACTATTTCTTCATAGTTCTTCAAATCAATCATATATGCCCTTTTGACAGTTCCGTCTTTTACAAGAGGCTGCAGGAGCTGAGTGACATACCTTCTAGAAATGCCCAGCTTTTCAGCTATCTCATCCTGAGTTGAGGGATTTTCGTATAAAATAAAATCCAATATGTCCTTTAATGTTTTATCCTTTTTGCCCATTTTATCAACTATTTCCTATAATCGTCAAGCAGGTCATTAGATTCGAACTGAATATTGCCTGAAGATTTATTTATACCGGCATCATGCTTTTCATCAACACTTTGATCTTGGGATTGGACTTCGGAGTTGGCATTAGGCCTTTTTGGTCTGTGATACCTTTTTGTGCGAATCTCTTCCATTTTTTTATCATAATCAAAATCTGTATGTTTTTTTGAATGATGAACCTTTTTAACATTATGCGCGAAATTTTCATTATCATTATGCTTAATTATCCTAAACTCTTTTTCAGAATCTTTTGCAGACATTAAAATTCTGATTATCACGAATAAAATCAAAATCAATGCAAGAACTGCTATTGGAAAATCAAAGACAATGAACACATCGTCATAAATGTCTGTAATTGCATTTCCCAAATCTACAAAACCACGGGCCAAAAATATTAGCCCGACAAATGCTATGATAACCCCGTGAGCCTTTTTGATAATATCCGGTTTTAGAACAAGAGGATACACGCTTATAATTATCATTGCAATACCTAAAATCCTATATAAATTATTATTAGCTAAATTTTGCAAGGACAAATAGGCATTGAGGAATGTAGTAGGCAAAATTCCAAATTCAGACAGCATAGCGAAAATTAACAATAACTGAATTAAAGCAATGACCGCAAGTGGAAATATATATGCAATTTCCCATTCGAAATTGGTGCTGAATTTTGCGGTTGAGACAGGTTCCTCTAAAGCTTCTGAAAGCATGTTATAAAGCATGGATGAAATAACTGAACCTATAACAGTACCTGCAACTCCTAAAACAGAAGTTAAAACAGCAACAAATGCGGAAATAAATCCCACAAGTATAATCTTTTTATAATTCACAATTTTCACCTTTAAAAAATTTTTGAAAATAAAATGTTCATAAATATTATTTAATTTAAAGTTATTATACTTTAAGTAATTTATGTAAAATATTTTTTACATCAAAATCGAAAAAGAAAAAAGGCATGATGCATAATGAAATTGTCATGAAAAAATAGCTTGAAAGCCTTAGGGGGGATTCGAACCCCCGACTTCTACCTTACCAAGGTAGCGCTCTACCACCTGAGCCACTAAGGCATAATCGAAGATAACAAAAAATTATAAAATAGTGGATGGGAAGGGATTCGAACCCTCGGAGGCCTATGCCAAAGGATCTTAAGTCCTTCCCCTTTGGCCGCTTGGGTACCCATCCATACAAATAGACAGTTATAATATTTAATTACATCATATATAAAGGTTATGGTTTTTTTGAAATTTTCAACAATTTCATACCAAACCATTATTAAAAGAGTACAGCCATAATGAGACGGAAGTCAATACTAAAATCACCATTAACCAGATAACAATGAATACTTTCTTTGGATCGGATTCCCCTTTTGTATAATATTTTTCACCGGGCATATCACTTGATACCTGGCGGTTGTTCTTGTATTTGTCGTCATTTCTAAGATAGTTATAGAACACCCTTGTAATAAAATAGAATATTACAAACATTACCAGGCCCAAAAACGGAACCAAACCGCCATTTAGAAATATGACTGATATTGTCGAGAAGAATAAAGCCAGAAACAGGAAGAACAAACCTGACAATATTATTGAAATCCACTTGTTGAAAATCATTACATACACCAATTACCTATATGCACTTCATAATATTAAAACTTTAGGAATACCTAAAAATTATCTTGACAAAAATATATAAACATTAAGATAGTTAAATTAAATTATATTTCTTTAAAAATTTTTTTGGTGGATGAATTGAAAGTAGATATGGAAGAATGCGGAGTCTGTGAAGACTGCATTGACGTATGTTTGGAAGAAGCAATTGAAAGAAGAGCATATACAATCATAATTGATGAGAGTAAATGCAATAACTGCGGCGAATGTGTCGATGTTTGCCCTGTTGGAGCATTATATGAAGATTAGGTATAAACATGAAAATCAAATTCACATTAATTGACTACATCATAATAATATTGGTGGTATGTGCAATTGCATTTGCATTTATCCATATTACCACAGATGATTCATCTGATTTGAAAAAAACTGCTTTTGACGAATCAACAGTAAATAAAATACCAGACACTTATTTAAAATATTATAAAGACGGTTTTATTGTAAAAGCCAACGTTGAAGGTTTCAATTCATCAAATGGAAATAAAACCACATTAAACGGTACTGTCGTTTGGGAAGACGACAACGGAGGAAATGGCGTCAGATTGTTAATCGATTCTAATAACGAAACATATCTGGCCGGATTATATCGCAATGTCCCAAATGCAGATATTTACATTGACCACATCAGTTTAGAGAGCAACGGAGAGAAATATAAGAATTTATGTGAAATCAAAGCGAATCCGATGGAGATAAGTTCCCTAAAGGATTTCACAAGCAAGATTCCGGCTGATGCAGATTATGAAATAACAACCGGCGTGTCCGTAGATTCCATGAATACCAAAGACGCCCAAAAAATCAGCAACCAACTCTCAAATAACGGCAAAAGAGAATCTATAAAAGCATCCAATAATGACAATGACGATTACATATTCATTAAAAAAGCAACAAAAGAAAATCTCAATGATGCTGATGCAATTTTAGGCAATATCAACGGTTTGACTGATGACATTACCATCAGAGTCTATGACTGTTCGGACAGCCAAATAAAAGAAATCAGCAAAAACTTTGATGTTACCAATATACGAAAATTTTAAGTCGTGTGGACCATGAGCGTGATTTACTCCACTTTAACTTCCGTGATAAATAAGATCAGTGACGAGTTTCACAAATCTTTTTTATTTACTTTTATTTTTACCATATTAGGTTTTATTGAAAATCAGTGGGTCAACAGCTATTTCAAAAGGTTCTATCCCAGTGAAAACTTCTTAAATTTCCTGAATAAAAATGAAATCCTGAAAAATCATATATTCAATCCATTAATCGTGCTCTTCTTATTCGCATTATTCCTGCTTTTGTCAATGAGCAAGCCTTCAGACAGCCTGGTCATCACATTGATTCTCGCATTTGCAGGATTCTTTATCGGATCTGCAATACTTCCACGACATTTCCTGAATAACAATTTAAAGAATATTGTTGAATTCGAAAGAAGGGACATTTATTCAATTGGCTTTTGCCTAATATTAATAAGCATCGTATTTTTCTTCGTAAGCATTGCTTCCGTTGGCGGAATTCCACTTTTAAAGCCGTCAATCAGATATCTGCTAAAGCCTATTCTCACTATGCCTGTATTTTTAATCATACCAGGAACCTGCCTGATTGCAAGCGCATATCTTAAGGACTTTCAGGACAAAAAAATTACACGTTCACAGGCGAGATTCAGATTTCTGTTTTTGCTATTTATTGACTGTGCATTTTTATTGCTTTTAGGTTATAGGACACCACTACTTGCAGCATTTCTCATCATAATTATCATAGGTTTCTATGGAAATATCGTTTCACTTTGGGAAGTTGTTATCGGTGCAGTTATTGGTATAGGTGCAATCATTGGAATTGGCTATTTTCGATCACTTGGGGAGATGACAATAACATCATCAACCAGTCCGCTGTACTCCCTGCAGTCAAGGGCAGACTTTACATTACATGTATTGAACCTGCTTGATTTCCTTGGAGGCAATTTCGGCCTTACCCATGGCCATATGCTGGTAAGTTCAATTCCCGGAAGCGATTTAGGACCGAGGATGATGGTTGGAAAGCTTATCGCATGGAGAACCGAAGTGACCGTCACACCAACTTTAATCGGCCAGATGGTGGTTGACTTCGGAAAGGTCGGAGTACTGATTGGGATGCTGCTTTTAGGTTTCATTCTGGGCATCGGATTCAAGATAATGCAGAAGACCAAAAACTATTTCTATATTGGGATTTACTCCCTGATTTTAACATACACAATTTTAGGTATTGAAACCGGAATTCTGGACATACAGGTTTTAATATACTTTGTAATAGCCGTTTTCATCTATTTGATTGACATCAAAAATACAAGAAATTAAGCTCATTTTATGGCATCAAGTATTACAAAAAAGCTAAAATAATACTAATTTGTATTACTTTAATAACATTTATATATAAAAATCGGCTTAAAATATTAAATGTCAAGAATAGATACTGTTTTATTAACCATTATACTTAATAAAACTCCCAATTAACTTGATATTACTCAAATGAAGTAAATATAATACTTTTTAGTAATACTTATTTTATAAATGAAAAGTAAAAAAGTATTACTTTAAAAAAATGGAGGAATAAATTTGCATATACCTGACGGATTTATACCTATTGCACAGTGTATAGTATACTATGTGATTCTGATTGTCGCATTATACTTCTCCGTGAAATGGGCAAAATCCAACTTAGATGAAAAACGTATACCTCTTTTAGCAGTTCTCGCAGCAGGTATTTTTGCAATCATGTCCATGAACATGCCAATTCCATTCGGTACTAGTGGACACATGGTTGGAGGAGCTTTAGTGGCTATCGTATTTTTAGCACCTGAAGCTGCAGTACTTGTATTTACAGTGGTACTTCTCATCCAAGCACTGATATTTGGAGACGGAGGAATTACTGCTTTAGGGGCAAATGTACTGAACATGGCAATCGTTGGAGGTTTTGTTGGATTATATACCTTCAAAGGATTAAACGGAATGATTGGAAAATACGCAGCAGCTGGAGTTGGAGCATGGTTAGCAACCGTAATCGCAGCTTTGGCCTGTGCTATCGAAATGGCAATCGCAGGAACTTTCCCAGCAAACGTAGGTATTCCATCAATGGTACTATACCACTTCTTTATTGGAATAATCGAAGCTGTATTAACTGTAATAGTTCTTGTAGCATTAGACAAATTCAGACCAGATCTACTTGCATGGAATGAAGGAGATGCATAAAATGGAAAAAAAAGACATGGCTTTAATTGGAGTTGCAATCGTAATTTGTGTCATCATATGTGTTCTTTCACCATACATCGCATCTGGTGACCCAGACGGATTGGAAAAATCTGCAGAAGATTCCGGACTTGCTGAAGACTTCTCAGTCGAGGAAATAAAAGGAATCCCAGATGCACCATTCCCTGATTATGCGTTTGCAAGCAGTCCTGACAACCAAGTATTACAGATTGTAGCACTGGTTATAGGGGTAGTTGTAACTCTTCTATTAGGATTAGGAGTTGCATACGTAGTTAAAAAGTAGAAATTAACCTTTAATTTCTATTTTTTTCTTTTTTTTAAAAGTAATTGAAATTTAATAAAATGCACATAAGCAAATAATAATATATTACGAGTTTTTAATATTATATTAGTGAATCAATATGGTAGACATAACACAGATAATGCGGTTTGACGATTTGGCTTCCCAGGATAGCCCAATACATAATCTGGAGGGAAGGATTAAACTAATCTCCACAATTTTCATCATTGTAGTCTGCGTTATCTCCCAGGAAATCTTCATACCAATAATCCTTGAAATATTTCTTTTGATAGTCCTGAAAATAGCTAAGTTGTCATATGTTGATTCATTTAAACGATTATTAATGCTGTTGCCGTTTGGTGGAGCGATCATAATTTTTCAGCCGTTCATACAGCCTGGAAACATCATCTGGAGTTATTCATGGCTGCATGTAACCGATGCAGGACTCAATTGGGCAATCCTTCTGTCAGTCCGATTAATCGTGTCCCTGACAGCAATCATAATCTATTCATCAACAACACCATTGCAGGAAATGGCAAGCTCCTTTAGAAAGCTGAAAATGCCAAGGGACCTGGCAATGATATTGTCCATCATGGTAAGATTCCTTTTCCTCTTCGTTGACGAGCTTGCGGCAATCAGGAAAAGCCAAAAGTCAAGAAACTTCAACATACACAGCAGCAACACCCCATACAAATGGAGGGTGAAACAGGTCGGATACACCATCGGAATGATGTTTTTAAAGGCATATGAACAGGGAGAAAGGGTTCATAAAAGTATGGTGAGCAGAGGATTTTCCGACGCGTCAGAAATGTTTGACGAGAAAAAATCCCCCGAAAGAAGCGATTACTTATATCTATTTACAATTATACTGATTGTCGTTGTGCTGGAAATCATAATGTTCCGGTATGCTGGGCAATTGGGTTACTTCGGTCAAAAGTTAGGAATCAATTAGGTGAGAGAAATGGAACAAATTCATTTAGAGACAAAAAATTTATCTTATACATACCACGACGGCACTCAGGCTTTAAAAAATGTCAATATCAAAATCAAAAAGGGAGAAAAGATAGCTATCATGGGGCCTAACGGTGCGGGTAAATCAACATTATTTTCTCATTTCAATGGCTTAAGCGAACCTACCTCCGGACACGTTGAGATTGAAGGTAAACAAATCATATTCGAACGTGAAGAGCTGCTTAAGGTAAGGCAAAAGGTAGGAATCGTATTTCAGGATCCGAACGACCAGCTCTTTGCTCCAACCGTCAAGGAGGATGTTGCCTTCGGACCGATGAATTTGGGCCTCGATTATGATGAGGTCGAAAGAAGAATCAAGGAAGCTCTGGAGATGGTGGGAATGGCAGGCTTTGAAGAAAAGACCCCTCACCACTTAAGCGGGGGACAGCAAAAGAGGGTGGCCATTGCCGGAATCATAGCCATGAGGCCGGACATAATGATTCTTGACGAGCCCACTGCAGGCCTTGACCCAGAAGGTGTCGACAAGGTATTGAATATCCTGAACAACCTTAACGATGAAGGAATGAGCATAGTAATCTCATCACACGACATAGAGATGGTCAATCACTTTGCAGACAAGATATTCGTCCTGTATGACGGGGAAATCATAGCTGAAGGCGACAAGCACCAAATCTTCTCCGATAAGGAACTGCTAAAAAAAGCTCATCTGAAGGCACCGGTGACAACTGAAATACTCTACAAGCTAAAGGCAAACGGACTGGATGTCGATACCGAAAAAATCAGCATTGATGAAACCGTTGAAGAAATATTGAATGCTAAAAACAGCTAATCAGTGCCCGTTTATCCTATTTCTAAGTTTATCCTTAAGTTTTGCAATGAACTCGAATTCCTCTTCAAATTCAGGGTGATTGCCGAATCCGCAGTTGGGACAGTGAACCTGATTGCAGTTGTCGTGCTTTCCGCAGCTTACGCAACCACGATTTTCCAATTTTGTCTCATCAAACTCAAAACCGCACATACGACATTTCACAATAAACACCGCATCAAAAATAGTTATATAAATGAAAAACTAAAGCTATATCACTTCAATTTTTTCCGCTTCCTCTTTTCGAAGACAGACCTCACATCCTCTGATGCTCATTTCAATTGGATCGCCAAAAGGGGCCACTTTCTTTACATGGACTTTAGTTCCCTTAACAAAACCCATACCCAACAGGTGTCTTCTTAACTCAACATCACCGGAATGATGGTATTTAACAATAGTTACTGTTTCACCCGGCTTTACGTCTTTTAAGGTTTTAACCATAATATCACTTATCCTAAAAATAATTTTTAGGTAAATAAAAATTTCTTAATTATTGTTATGTAACAAGCAATATATAAATATTTAGTTATGACTAAAAATTTTAAAAAAAGAGTATAGGGATTATCATTCATCCAAAGCCGAGCAATACTCCTACATTGAATATCATGAAAGTTACAATATAAGCAGTAACCAGTGTGATTGCTGTCATTAAAACCGGCCATTTATAACTGTTGGTTTCCTGTTTGATTACACCAAGCACTGCAATACATGGTATGTAAAGAAGTGAAAATGCCATGAATGTGAATGCTGAGAGAGGAGTGAATGTCTCATGAACCAAACTTGTTATGCCCTCTTCATCGTCTTCCTCAAGGCCGCCCAATGTTCCCAATGTACCTACAATGGCCTCTTTAGCAAGCAATCCTGCAATGATTGCAACCGCTGCCTGCCATGTTCCAAAACCGAGAGGTGCAAAAACCGGTGCAACTGCAGAACCGAACATTCCCAAAAGACTTTGCTGTGATCCGTAAGGCACACCCAATGGGAAAACGCTTAACACCCAAATGATTATTACGGCCGCCAGAATAATTGTTGCCGCCTTTTTGATAAATCCTTTCACCTTTTCCCAGGTATGAATCAGGATACCTTTTACGGAAGGCAGCTTGTATGTCGGAAGTTCCATAACAAATGGTGCGGACATTCCTTTGAACAATGTCCTTTTAAGCACTGTCGCAACTATAAGCGCCACACCAATACCCAACAGATACATCACCAACAGCATGGTTCCCGCATGGTCAGGGAAAAATGCGGCTGTGAAAATCGCATAAATCGGCAATCTTGCAGTGCATGACATGAACGGGATGAGCATCATTGCAAGTATCCTGTCGGATTCATGCTCCATAGTCCGGGTTGCCATTACAGCGGGAACCCCACAACCGAATCCCAGAATCATTGGAATGAATGCCTTTCCATGAAGTCCCACAAGCTTATGCATCACCAAATCCAAGGTAAATGCCGCTCTTGCAAGGTATCCGCAATCCTCCAGAAAACTTAAACATAAAAACATCAGGAAGATGATCGGCAGGAATGTTAAAACACCACCTACTCCACAAAACAGTCCTTTTTGAACAAATGATGCCAGATATGGGTTAGGTATTGATGCAGCGGCAATTTTTCCCCATTCGGTGAACACCGCATCAATGAATGCCTGCATAGGAGATCCGAGGGTGAAAACAATCTGGAACATCACCCACATTATTACAAGAAAAATAGGAATTGCAAGAACCCTATGGGTCAAAACACTGTCAATCTTGTCTGAAATGGACGGCTTTTCCACTTCCGGCTTATCGACAGCCTCGGCAATCAAACCGTCAATGAATGCATATCTTGCATTTGCAATGACCTCTTCAGAACTTTCTTTATAAATGTCATAAAGGTGTTTGCTCACCTTATCAACTTCAATCATGATTTTGGAGTTCAATGGAGATTGCTGGACTTTCTGAATTACAATGGAATCCTTTTCCAAGAGTTTTATTGCTGTCCAGATGGATGGAACATCCAGTAAGTCCTTATCCTGTTCAATCAGACCCTGAAGGTCTTTGAGATGTTCATTAAGCTCTGCGCCGTAAGCCAATTTCTCACTGGTGTTGATGGGATTTGCAGCCTGCTTTTCAATAGTGACCAGCAGCTCTTCAATACCCTCCTTGTTTTTTGCATTGATATCAATGATTGGAAAACCCAATAGCTCGCTCATCAAGTCGATGTTGATATAATGTTCCCTTCTTTTGGCGAAATCATTCATGTTCAGCGCCATAATCATGTTGGCGCCCAATTCCATCATCTGAACTGTCAGATAGAGGTTTCGCTCGATATTGGCCGCATCAACCACATTGACAATGACATCAGAGTCGTCATCCACAATGAAATCCCTTGAAACGATTTCTTCAATGGAATGAGCACTTAAAGCATAATTTCCCGGCAAATCAACAATTTGATACTCATAATCGCCATGATTGAAAAATCCTTCCGCCCTTTCAACGGTCTTTCCGGGCCAGTTACCAACATGCTGGTGCATACCGGTCAATTGATTAAATACGGTAGTTTTGCCCACATTGGGGTTTCCAGCCAATCCTACAATCAATTTTTTCATCAATCATTCTCCTTTTCAATACAATAATGGCATCAAATTTTGCCGTTTAAAAAAAAATTAGGTAAACTAAATTATGTTATTCATATTATTTAAATATTTAAGCATGCCAAAAAAAAATAAATTGGAATATTGAATTATGACCAGACGTCAAACATCAGATGTTCCATGCCTCGTTTTCGGGGTCGTCAACATCATCATAGATTTCCTCATTCCAGTAATTGTCTCCGATATAGTCATCGACTTCCTGGTTGAGACCCCAGTTGTGGTTGTCATAATACGTATAGGCATCAAAATCATTCGTTACAGTAATGTCCTTGGTTTTTTCAGCCCCCTTATATTTGGAATCACCCTTGAATACCACATTGACGTTGTAGTGGCCCACGTCATATTTGACCCTTATGCCGCTGCCGTATGACTTGCTGACCCATTTATAATTGCCGTTGTCATCGGTGATCGTATATTTTATCATTCCGTTGGATCTGATTTCCCTTCCGTTCTTGTCAACCAATTTGATTACGATATAACCCTTGTTCTTGATTACGCAGTCATCGGTTGAAATCTTAACCTTTACCTTCTGCTTTGCAACGACTGGACTTGCAAGCAGGATGCATACCGCAAGTATTGCCAAAATGATGATGATTTTTCTTTTCATGTTATTAACTTGTTACAAATACTATTTAAACGTTGACACTAAAATATTAATTAGTGATTTTATGATTGAATACGACGATATAATCAAGGATTCCCCATTTATTGCCAATCACTTGATTACCCTAATCAAGACTCATGATTTCTACATGAACAAGCATATAAAAAGCGGAACTGACATCCTGCCCAGCCAGTATTACATGCTGCTATTTTTATATTATGAAATGGGCACAAACCAGTCAGATATTGCAAAGGCATGCCTGATGGACAGAAGCGGGGTTTCAAGAGCATTCAAGGACTTTGAGGAAAAGGGACTCATTGTTAGGGAAATCGATAAGGAAAACAAAAGGGCATATAAAATCACATTAACCAAAAAAGGAATTGAAACAGCGGAATTTCTGATTAGAAAGGAAAAGGAATGGGATGACATGATTTGCGAAGAGTTGAATATTCCTCGCAATGAACTGCTTGAACTTCTTTCATGCATCTCACTGAAATCACTGGAATTCAACCGTGAAAAATTCTAATCATATCCCTGAGATTCCAAATAGCTGTCAATATCGTAATTGTCACCATATTCGTAATGGTCATAATAGGCGCCGGGATCGGTTCTTGACAATGTGTATCTGTCTGGAATCACCGTGTGATAATGACTTGAACCACCATCATAGCTGCTCGGATAGCTGTAGGTGGCCGTAGAGTAGGTTTGCTTAAACTCAGACCGGTTCAAATCAAGAATCGTATACATCAAGTGGGCTTCGGAGCATTCGATATCATCGCCCGCAACGATTATTCCATAGACCGCATCCTTATCGGGGAAATTGACCAAAAAGCATGTTCCGTTCATTGCCCCGACATAATCGGATATGTATTTTGCCTCTTTTTCACTTGAAAGGATAGGATAATTCTTTGGAGAATCCTTCCATACAATCATATATCCCTTATTGGCGTAAGTATCCACAAAACTGATGTTTTTTGCATTTTTCCAGCCGAGATTGAAGTTCAAGTCTGTTTTAAAATTTCCGTCAGGGATATCGTTTCTAGACACTTCAGCACAGCCATTTAAAGTTGCAACCAAAGCATTGTCTCCGCCTATATCCTCAACTATACTGTCACTGTAAACCGCTTCGGAAGGCGGAACGAAAAGATTGATTGCAGTGCCTACAAAAAATGAGATGAGCAGCAGGGCCACAAACAATCCTATTAAGATCACTCCAACTTTTTTGACATTTGCCATAATATTATATTAACACATTAATAACATTTATATTTAATGGAAACAATATTACCAAATCACCTAAATATTCAAAAACAAAGTAAATATTCCTTATTGGCTTAAACAAGCTTTAAATTATAGTTTGTTCAATTAATAGCTATGATAGAATTAGTTATAGCATGTTTTATAGGAATAGCAATAGGAACAACGACAGGCATGATACCCGGCATACACGTCAATACCGCAGGAGCGATAATCTTTGCATCCTCAACATTCCTTTTGACGATAGTGTCGCCGGAATTCCTATGTGTGCTCATGGTTTCGATGTCGATTGCCCATGCGCTTATCGAATTTGTGCCTTCGATGCTTTTGGGAGTGCCTCAGGAGGGAACGGCAACATCAATACTTCCGGGACACCGGATGGTGCTTCAGGGCAGGTCAAAAGAGGTTATAAGAGTCGTCTCCGTCGGAGGATTCGGGGCAATTATCGTGACAATCCTGATGCTTCCAGCCTTTGCAATAGCCCTGCCGATTCTGCACGACGTATCAAAGCCATTTACATGGATAATACTTCTTGCCGCATCAATCTATCTGACACACAGCATGACCGGAAACTTCAGGGACTTTCTGTGGGCCCTTCTTCTCTTTGTGCTTTCGGGAATCCTCGGATGGATAATTTTCCAAACCCCAATATCATCCGGAATCACGCTGATGTGCACATTTTCGGGACTTTTCGGAATAAGCACAATACTGTTCAGCCTGAACGACTCCTCCACAATACCGCATCAGAATCCCTTCTACGAGCTCAACATTGATTACAACAAGTTCAAAAGCATATTTGCAGGAGGAATCACAGGCGCAATCCTCGGCTTTCTGCCGGGCTTCGGACCTGCACAGGGAACGGTGATAGCACAGGCTGTGAGCGGAACAAACGACAATGACGATGAAGATACTGTGAATTTCCTTCTTGCAACATCCGGACTGAACATTTCAGACTGCCTGTTCTCGCTGATTGCAATCTACATTATAGGAAACCCGAGAAGCGGAATAGCGGTCTACATGTCATACCTGATTTTTGAAATGGGGCTGAACCATCTGGCAATCTTCATTTTCGCATCATTGATTGCCGTGTCCGTCTCATTGATGCTGTCATTGAAACTGGGGGACTCATTTTCAAGGCTGATGGGCGGTGTTGATTATAGGAAACTCTCGATTGGAGTGATTATTCTCCAGATTGTGATACTGTACCTTTTCATCATCTACTATAAGGCACCGGTCTTATACATGAGCCTGGCTTTGGTTACCTCAACTGCGATGGGAATGCTTCCCCACTACATTGGAATCGGCAAATCCCACCTGATGGGCGTTCTGATTATTCCTGCAATTGTTATCTACATGCAAATGTTTATTTAGGTGATTTGATGAAAAGAATATTATTAAAGAAATTTGAAGAATATGAAAATATGAAAAAGAAAGATATTGAAATGGATATTGGTGATTTTAGTCCAACTGTTGCTTTGCCAATGATTAACAATGAGAAAATTAATTTTAAAAAAATAGATTCAATTAGAAAAGTTAATGTGAATACTGATAATTCGGAAGAAATATCAAATGAAATCTTAGAAGAATTAAACATTAACCAAAACAATATCACCACCCTAAAATTTGTTTTTCATGAATTAATCGCAAATATTTATGACCATTCAAAATTTGAAAATGCATATGTCATGGGTAAAAATGACGGCAAGTTCTATGAATTTGGATTTTTAGATGATGGAATAACCATACCTGCTTCTTTAAAAAAGCTTCAATGTCCAATAAAAGATGATTGTGATGCAATTATGCAAGCAATTAATGGGTTATCCAGTAAAAATGAATTAGGATACATTGAAAGAGGAACTGGATTAAACAACACCATAAATATTGTTATATCCGGTAGCAATGGGGAAGTATTAATTGTTTCAGGATGTGCATTAATACATATAACTAAAGACCGCATCACTGCCAGAAAAATCCCTCATGATTGCGTTAAGGGAACATTAGTTAGTTTAAGAATGAATTTGGACTCAAAAATTGATATATATAAATATTTAAAACAAGTAAAATATGAACAGATAACATGAGCGAAATTGAAGTTTTTCTAAAAAAAGAAATCGGCACAGATTTAGGATCAAGACAAAAAATCGAAAAACTGTTCAAAAACATTGATAAAACTGTTTCAAAGGTAATTATGAATTTTGAGGGCGTTGAATTCATGGGCCGTAGCTTTGCCCAGGAATATCTTAATAGAAAGCATATTGCTCCTTTCGAAGTTATAGAAAAAAATATGCCTGAAGATATTGAAAAAATGTTTAAAATTATCCTAGAATTAAATAATAAACTGTAACTAGATAACAATCACATTTTCAGCCATCTTTTCGGCCTTTTTAACTATTTCTTCAACATCCACACCAGGGAATGCATCGATGACGCATAAATCCACATCACCAAATTCCAAATCCTCGAATGCCCCATTATATATTTCATAGCCATCGGAAATGCCGTTTATTTCCAGATTGTTCTTTAAAGCATCAATCATTTCAGGATTGATGTCGTTGAACATCACCTTTTCAAATCCGTATTTGAGCAGATAGATTCCAAGCGCCCCAAGACCGCACATGCCGTCAATTGCAGTTCCTGTTTTGACATCGTTGTTTTTCAGATAGTTGTGCAGCCTGAGCAGCTTCTCTTCGGTGGTCATTGCAACTTCGATGTGGTGTCTTGACTGACTTTTGACCAGAACCACCTTTTCCTGCAGCAGGGTCCTCATGACATTTATCTGGGTGTCGTCGCCTTCAAGAATTTCAAAGTGGCTGATTTGTGAATTCCTGTCCAGTTGGCCCACTGTATTCTGAGGACTTCCTTTAAGGACACATTTGACTTCGGGAACCTCATTGATCAATCTTGATGCAACATCTGCTGTAAAATCAGGATGCAGCAATATGAGTGTCTTTTCTCCAATAAACTGAGGGTTCAGGCTGCTGTAGTAAAATCCGGATAGAGGAACAGGAGAGTTTCTCCTGAGAGTCGCCTTTTCGGGAACGATGGCCTCTTCAATCATTATTTTAAGGATATGGCTCATCACAATATCAAGCGGCCTTTTTCCGCATTCGCATCTCATATATTCCCCGTCCAGGGTTTCAAAATCTATCAGGTCCCTCAATGGGGTAAATTTCTTTATTTGGACATCCTTGCATTTCTCACATTCTTCAAGCGATTTGATTTTTTCATCGATTTCAATGATAAAGACCACCTCAAAATGCCTTAATGTTTAAATATTGTTCTATATCACTAATAATGCTTTCAAAAGTAATAAAAACTTTATAAATTAGTAATACTAATTAGTAACTATAACTGAAAATCGCCATTGGTGAAAATATGAACAAAGATATAATACCACAATATGACGTAACAAAGCAAGAATACTCTCCCGAAGAGAGAATCCTTTTGGGAGAAATGCGCGAGAATCTGGTTGACCTGGCAATATCCGCCGGCGACAATTTCCAGGTGAGTGAAGAGAAGCTGCTAAATGATATCCGGAGCTTTCTGTTCTTAAGGCTGAACGGAACAACACAGGACAATGACATCCCAAATGAATATCTGGACGGCCTGTCACGAAAGTTCCTGAGGGACATCATCGGATACGGTGCAATAGACCCGCTGATTCAGGATGACGAGCTTGAGGAAATAATGATAATCGGAACCGGAAAGCCCATATTCGTCTATCACCGTGAATACGGAATGATGAAGACGAATCTTCAGTTTGATGATGAAGGAGAACTCAGGGACCTCATCGATTCGATTGCAAGGCAAATCAACAGAAGAATCGACCAGGAATCCCCAATCCTTGACGGAAGGCTAATTGACGGCTCCAGGATAAACGCCACAATACCTCCGGTTTCGGCTGACGGGCCTTCACTTACAATAAGAAAGTTCAGACGGGACCCCCTGACCATCATCGACCTGATAAATTCAAGGACAATTTCACTGGACCTTGCAGGGTTTCTGTGGCTGTGCATCGACGGTCTCGGCGTCAAATCGGCAAATGCAATAATTTCAGGCGGAACAAGCTCCGGAAAGACAACTACACTCAACGCCCTTTCGGCATTCATCAATCCCAATGAGAGGATAATCACGATTGAAGACACGCTGGAGCTTCAGATTCCCCATGAGCATGTCATCCGCATGGAAACAAGGCCAGCCAATGTCGAGGGCAAAGGAGAGCTCACCATGAACGACCTTGTCAAGAATTCCCTGAGGCAGCGTCCGGACAGAATCATTGTCGGAGAGGTGAGGGCCGACGAGGCAATCACCCTTTTCACCGCCCTGAACACCGGACATTCAGGCTTTGGAACATTGCACTCAAATGATGCAAGGGAAACAATAACAAGACTTACCAACGAACCGATGTCCGTTCCGGAAATCATGATACAGGCAATCGATTTCATAATAATGCAGAACAGGATTTACACCCCATCGGGGGTTTCATTTAGACGAATCAGCGAGGTTGCAGAAGTTGTCGGCATGGAGGAGGGCACCGTCCAGCTGAACAAGATATTCCAGTGGAATCCTGAAAGGGACAGCATCGACAACATCAGCATAACAAGCAATACCCTGCAGCAGATTGCCAGCTTAAGCGGAAAATCCATGGTTGAGCTTAAACATGAGATTGAAAACAGAAAGCTGGTCCTGAAGCATATGATCAGTCAGAACATCCGTTCCGTTGAAGGGGTCAACAGCGTTATCGAGCTGTACTATAAAAATCCCCAGAAGGTCCTGAACAGAATCATCCTGAACAGGTGATAATGATGCTCAACAGCTTTTTCATATTCATTGGAGGAGGAGTGCTGTCTGTCGTAAACTTTTTCGCCAGCCTGTCATTAAAAAGAGAAAATGACGGTCAGGACAAACGAATTGACCCGTCAATACTTGAAAAGTTAAACTTTGACATCAGCACAAAACAAGGGAAGTATGATACACGATTCGACAGGCTGAGGGACGAATTGCTTGAAGTCCTATTGAAAAGGCATGTCATCGGATTGCTGCTTACCGGATTTGCGGCAGTTTCATTCATTGCCGGGGCGGAGCCGGGAGGAATGTATCTGATTATAGTGATTATGGCCTACATCTTTCTGCTGAAGTATCCGCATATGAAAGAGCAGCGGGGATATTCCGACCTGAATCAGGAGCTTCCCTATGCGCTGAGGCACATGAGCATTGAGCTTAAGGCTGGAAGGGGACTTCATGATGCCTTGATAACCATTAGAAATGCAAATTACGGATCACTTTCCAGAGAGTTCAACAGGGTTCTGGAAGAAATAAAATTCGGAAGGCCGACAGAGGATTCGCTGCTTGAGATGTCCCGCAGGGTTAAGTCCGAAGGTCTCACACGGGCGATTCATCAGATTGTTGGAACCCTTAGGGTCGGAGGCAATCTGGCCGGCAGCCTGGAGATTATTGCAAAGGACATATCATTTGACATGCAGATAAAGTTAAAGGAGTTCTCGCAGAAACTGAACTCATTCATATTGATCTATACGTTCATAGCGATTTTGGCACCGGTAATAAGCCTGATCATGCTGATGGCCGGATCGACAGTGATGGGAGACGTGATATCATCAGAACTGTTATTTGTGATTTATGTGATATTCTTCCCGTTGGTTGTGATGTTTATGGGACTGTTCATCAAAAAACTAGAGCCTAAAATTTGAATAGGGTTAGAATATTGATTCAAACCCTTTTGATGCAAGCAATCCTGCAAAGTCTCCTTGGTCATCCATTACGATGTTTCCTTTTGAGTATTGGTCAAGTGCAGCATTTATCATTGCGGATTTTACACCAGGATTGCCGGAAGCGGCATTTGCAACAGCTTTAACAACCTTTATTACCGCATCACCTCTGGATACTCCGCTGCCGTCATCTTCACGGATTATGTCGATACCGCTTGCATTTGTAATTTTTCCGTCGATTTCCAATGGTCCTGCTGCGGAAAGTATTGCATCCAGTGCCTGGCTGTTAATTGCCACCACAGAATCGATTTTGGTGTTTGTGCGGTATTCAACTATTTCCTTTGCAAACTGCAGACCCTTCTGATTGTCTGCATCCCAAAATGCATCGTGAAGCAGCAGTGCTGATCCTGCACCTTGAGCCTGCGCTTCCTGCGGTTCGGAAGCTGTCGGATGTGTCATGTCTCCAGGATAGAAAGGAGTGTAATTTTTAAGAGTACCATCTTGTAAATTAACGATGAATGCCATGTCACAAGCGCCCATTCCAGGCCTGCTTTCGCTTTCATCAATTGCACATACCAGTATGTTCTTATTTCCATGAGTAAGTTCACTGTCATGTCCAATGAATAGTGCTCCTGCGATAATTGCCATCAATCCTATTAGAATAACGACAAGTATCAAGATAATAAGTCTTCTTGTTCTATCCATGATAATTACCTACTTTATTCGATTAATTTCAAGCATATAATAATTAAAGTTTCATTATAAATATAGTTATGTATTGCAAAAAAATTAAAAAAAATGAATAAAAGGATAGTGAAATTAAATATGGGATCCATATTTAATTTCTGAGAGTAGTTATATGTTTTCATCTAAAATAGATAATAATTGGTGTTTGGGTTGAGGAGAGTTAAACACCAATTCGTGTTTTTCGGGAAATTTTTGGCAGAAGATTTCCCTGCATCAAATTAGAGAAATTGTGAAAAACTAATTTGACAGATTTTTTTATATTTTGGAGATTGTATTATTATCGACTGATAATATGTTTTGTCAAGTGAATATTTAGGCGTGCCCAAATATATGTCACTTGTATAAAAGTAGGTCATCATAGTATATAAAGGTTTTGGTAATTTTTAGGTAAACCTAAATTTTTTTACACCATGAATCTGAAAAATTAACATGTGTTATATAACAGTAGTGCCACATGATATATAAATATTTTGATTAACCAAAAAATTTAAAATACAGTCAAGCTGGTGGAAAAACCGCCTACAATTTTCTATTTTTTCACAGGTAAACCAAGTATACAAACACCATCAACCTCCCAAGTGAAAATATTTATATATTATAATTTTCATATTAGAATTAAAAACCGACTAATAGTCGAAAAATGATTGACGATAACAAGAGGTCAACCATGATATAAAAAACAACCGATGGTTTATTTTGGAGGAAATTATGAAAAAAGGAGAAAAAAGGAAAAAAGAGCTGTTAAAAATAGCCTATGATATGTTCATCACACAGGGATACGAGAATACCAGCGTTGACGAAATCATAGAAAAGGCTCAGATTGCCAAAGGCACATACTACTACCATTTCCAAAGCAAAGAGCAGATGCTCGAAGAGGTCATAGACATGATGATCGCCAGCGAGACCGAAATGGCAGAGCAGGTTATCGGGATGGACATTCCCGTACCGCAAAAAATAGTCATGATAATTACATCAGTAAAACCTACCGAAGCGGAACAACCCATAAAGAACGCTCTTTTCCAGCCGGATAACGTGTTAATGCACCATAAAGTCAGAAAAAAATTGATCAACGTCATTACTCCAATCCTATCCGAAGTCATAAAAGAGGGAGTGAATGAAGGCATCTTTGAATGCGATAATATACCCGAGCGCGTTAAGATGCTTCTTATCCTCAGCGACGGTACCTTTAATGAAGGCACATTCAGCGAACAGGACATTTCCGTCTTTATAGACATGACCGAAAAGCTTCTCGGAGCAGAAAAGGGAACAATGGGTTTCATTTATGACCTGATTGACAAAAGTGATATGGAGGCAGCCGAGTGAGCAATACTGCACAGTACAAATACAAACCGGTCCTGTTTTTCGCTCTGGCATACCTTTTTACCTGGATATTCTGGATTCCTGCAATCTTTTTGCCGGAAAGCATCAGTCCAATGCTCATGCTGATAGGACTTATGGCTCCGGCCATCGTGTCTACAGTTTTCATTATGGCGTCAGGGTCAGATGCGCTTAAGCAGGACTTCAGGAATAAGATGGTCGGCTTTTACAAGGTAAAATGGCTGAATGTGGTTTGGGCCGTGATTGTATTTGCGATTGTAATAGCCTGCTCCATTTTGCTGTCGCTGCCCTTAGGACAGTCAATTAACCAGTTTTCATTTACTGAAAACTTCTCTTTCACCGGTGTTGGAATAGCCGGGGCATTCATTACCATTACGATTGCTTCTATAATTGAAGAGGTGGGATGGAAAGGATACTGTGAGGATTCAATCGGCAACTATATGAACTGGTTCTGGGAATCCATGATTTTTGGAGTGCTGTGGTCTTTCTGGCATTTTCCTTTAATCTTTATTCAAGGAACCTATCAGGCGGGACTTATGGTGAATCCCCTTTTTGTGATTAACTTTTTTGTCAGCGGAATCCCTATGGGATTTGTCATTACTTGGGTCTATCTTGAAAGCGACCGTTCGATATTGGCTTGCATGATATTCCATTTCTTCGTCAATTTCATGCAGGAAAAAATAGCTTTAACTCCCGAGACAAAGTGCCTGGAGACAATAGTGATAACATTGGTTACTGTCATCATAGTCATGGCCAAAAAGGATATGTTCTTTGAAACCCGCCATGTCGGAAGATTGCTTGAATACAGCACCGGCCAGCATTAAAGCAATCAATGACTGCAATAAGTACCAAAAAAGTAAAAATAACAATCAAGTAACTCGCTTCGGCTAGTTACTTTCTTTTTTAATTTTAAATAAAAATAAATGGGAAAAAATCAATTAATTCTTCCCACTACAGAGAATCAGTTTTACATTAATCTTCCGACACCAGTAATCTCGATACTGGCTACGCCGTCAATAGCAGAAACCATTTCTTCAACAGGTTCAGATCCGCCTTCACCGTCTTCAGTGATGAAATTTAAGATGATTGCAACTAAACCGAATGCAATTGGTTCTTCTGAAATTTCGTGGATTCTTGCGCCTTCTGGCATTGAACTTTCGATAGTTGATTTGATAGCTTCTAAGTCTACTTCCGGACTGTCTGGCATGATTTTCATAGTAGTTAATACTTCACCCATTCTAATTCCTCCTTTTATATTTATGGTCCTTCAAAACCACATTCACATTTGTAACCGTGACCGAATGTACGGCATTTTTCACATCTTGCTATTTTTGCTCCACAAATTGGGCATTCGAATTCAACGAATGTTCCAGTTAATGGAATTTCTTGTTTACATGAAATACATTCAACTTTTTTCATTCTATTCACCTATTATTTGTGTGTAATCGAAGTTATAATCATTTATATTATCGTCTATTAAAGACCTTACCCTTTCTGGGAACTTCCCATTCACAACATAACAATCAGACCCATACCTCAATAAAAGAGTCGGCAGCATTGCATCAATCGATGACTCTTGAAAAGTTAGTAATGTTGTTGCATCGATTTTACTTATGAATGTCGAACCCGGCTCCTTCGGCTCTTGGGTATATATACCATTTACATCTGTTACTATAAAAAGGTTCGCATTTAACAGGTTTGCAACATATGCCGCAATCGAGTCCGAGGTCACATCCCAGCTGCACTCGAAGGGGTCTTCAGCTTTCAAAAATCCGGAAACGACAAAAATCGGAGTGAATCCTTCATCTGATATTTTACGTGCCTCATCAATCGTATACGCCAATCTTGAGGAATCGACCTTATCGTTTACAAGTTTTGCAATGATTTCCATGCAATCGATAGCTGTCCAATGGTTTGCCTCGTCGCTGAACTTCATTTCAGAGTCGTATCTGCGAATCAGATTCGCAAACTCGCCTCCGCCCAAAATTATAAGGGAATCTGTGTTTTCGAGCTGCTTTGCCAGTTCCACTGCATATTCCGGGAACAGGCTTCCCCCTATTTTTACGACATGTTTTATGCTCATGATTTCTACCACATTTAATTAAAAGTAGCTTCGATTAAACGACACCTTGCCTAAAGAAGTTTCAAATCCCCTGTCACTTCATCAAGGATTTCATCCTCATCAGGCCCGAGCGCCAAAACGGTAACGCTTGATGTAGGTATCTGTGTCCTTCCGGCATCAACCACAAGATAATTGGCGATGCCCTTCTGATCTGCAATTTTTTTAAGTTCAGTCAGCTCCTCTAAGGTCTGAACCTTTAAAACCACCTTTGCATAGGCCTCATTTTCCCATTTCCTGATTTTATCGGCTGGTGATTTCTTATATGCTCCAATGGCTCCGTGACAACATTGGGCTGCGATTTTTCCCTTGCGCATCTTTAAATCCGTTCTTACAATCATGACCTGTTTCATAATATCACTGAAAATAAATTGGAATAAAAAAAGTAAATGAATAAATTTAATTCCTGATTATACATATTTTTTAAAAAAAGAAATATATAAATTTGATTGAAAAAAAATTATAAAAAACTAGAAGATTCTAGTTTTTTACTCGAATTTGAAATATACCCATGCAATAGCTGCAACAACAATAAATACACCAATGATCAATGCTATAATCAATACATTATCGCCCATGTTGTTCTCTTGAACCGGGGTGATATTTGTATGATTTGCAGTGTGGTTAGTCACATTCTGAACGGTATGGTTATTTGTTGTGTTTACCGGATTGGTTGAAGCAGCATCCCCGCTGGAAGCGCTTGAGTAAGTGGATGTTGGCTGGTCATATGAATAACTGTAACTTTGACCGTCACCGGAATCCGCATTGCTGTCTGTAGCCTCATTGGAATTGGCATTTGAATTAGCATTAGAATCCGTTTGTGTATCAGTACTGCTCGGAGCATCCTGACTACTGGATGAACTATCCGCAGGCGCATCTGAAGATTCACTAGGAGTATCAGATGAAGAAGAACTGTCGGATGATGAATCTGAACTGTCAGAACCGGAGTCAGTTGCATCTTCTGCAAAAACAGCCCCACAAGCGGAGATTATTAAAACAAATACTAAAAGTAAACTTAATATTTTACCGATTTTCATTTAATCACCGAAATTAACTCTATAATTTAACTTTTGAATTTATTATTTAAAACTTTTTTTATATTCGTGTCAAAATTGATGATAATTTGCAATGAACCGGAAGAATCGATGATGAAACTCTTGCTTCACCAAATTTTGCAATAGTTTAATTAAATAGTATCAACATAACTATTAATGATTATATTTTTAAGGAGATTATAATGAGTCGTATATCAATTTTAGACAAAGACAGATGTCAACCTAAAAAATGCGATTATCTTTGTATACACTACTGTCCGGGCGTCAGAATGGACGAGGACACCATAGTTGTAGACGAAGAGACAAAAAAGCCGTTGATATCTGAAGAATTATGTGAAGGGTGCGGAATATGTACAAACCGATGCCCATTTGATGCTATTTCAATTATAAACTTGCCTGAAGCGGCAGGAGAACCTATCCACAGATTCGGACAAAACCAGTTTGAGCTTTTCGGACTTCCGAATCTTGAGGCAGGAACAGTCCTTGGACTTCTCGGTCCGAACGGAATCGGTAAGTCCACAATCATGAACATCCTCTCAGGAAGCCTTATTCCTAACTTCGGAGACTTTGAAAACACTCCTGAAAACTGGGATGCCGTGATTGAGTTTTACAGGGGATCATCCCTGCAGAAATACTTCCAGGACCTGTCCGAAGGCAACATCAAGACCATCCTGAAGCCTCAGATGGTGGACAAGCTTCCGAAAGTTGTAAAAGGCAAGGTGAAAGACCTTTTAAGCAATGTGAATGAGCGCGACAAGCTTGAATACGTTACAAAGGAACTGCAGCTTGAAAACGTTCTGGACCGTAAGATGGAAAACCTGAGTGGAGGAGAGCTTCAGAGGGTTGCCATAGCCGCAACAGTCCTGAGGGAAGGGGATTTCTACTACTTCGACGAACCGACCTCCTGGCTTGACGTGTCACAAAGGCTGAATGCGGTCAAGGTAATCAGGTCACTTGCCGAAGAGGGCAAAAGCGTGCTCGTCATTGAACACGACCTCGCCACCCTGGACGCACTGTCCGACAATATCCATATTCTATACGGACAGCCTGGAGGATATGGTGTAGTTTCAGGAAGAAAAGGAGTTCGTTTAGGTATAAATGCATACATCAACGGATTCTTGGCTGAAGAGAATGTCAGAATCAGAAGAAATCCAATCGAGTTTACAATCAGGCCACCGACACCTGAAGACGAAGGGGATGCGCTTGCAAGCTATTCCGACCTGTCAAAGGAGTATGACGGATTCAGCCTGAGTGCAGACGGCGGCGAAATATTCTATGATGAAATCGTCACAGCATTCGGGTCAAACGGTATAGGTAAGACCACATTTGCCAAAATGCTTGCAGGAGTTGAAGAGCCTACATCCGGTGAAGTCGATGAAGAGGTTACAATAGCATACAAACCGCAATATATCGTTTCAAACTTCGAAGGAACCGTCAGTGACTTTTTATACATGAACGCACCTAGTTACGGATCCAAAATCTTTGAAAGCGAAATCATGAAACCTTTGACATTGGATGAAATGCTGGACAAGCCGGTTAAAGGATTGAGTGGTGGGGAGCTTCAAAGGCTGGCAATAGCCGCAACACTATCCAAAGATGCCGAAATCTATCTTTTCGACGAACCTACAGCATTCCTGGATGTCGAGCAAAGGCTGATAGCTGCAAGAGTCATCCGTAAGATGATTGAAAGCAGAAATGCCGCATCATTAATCGTTGACCACGATATCGTGTTCATAGACTACATTTCCGACAGGGCAATGGTGTTTGACGGAACCCCTGGTCTCAACGGTCATGCCTCAAAGCCGACCGATTTGAGAAATGCAATGAACGAGTTTTTAGGAAACCTCAACATTACATTCAGAAGAGACAAGGAAACCAAAAGGCCAAGGGTGAACAAGCTCGACAGTTACAAAGACCGTGAGCAAAAAGAAAAAGGAGAATATTACTACTTATCTGATTAAATCTCCAATCCATCACCATTAATTAAAAAAAAGAGTTATTAAAGCAGAGGAGAGAAACTTTAATAACTGAAAATAATCCATTAACAATAATCGAATCAATTAATGGATACAAATGACTTAACGAAGATAATTAAAACATGTTAACTATCTTTCTAAGATTATTGACCGAAACAATAATCTTAGAAGGATAATTAAGATAGAGAGTAAATAGCCCTAACGGCTATTTACATAGTTATATGACCTAATTTATAATTGAGGTATGGACATATAAGAATTATCAATTGAGGTAGTTTGATAATTCTATACTATACTAATTAGTAATAACCATATAAATGTTATTAAAGTATTACTCCTTTAATTAAGCTTTAAATCGTAAAATATGAATAACATTATTTTTAATTTAGCAAATCAATAATATTAACCTTGATTATTCTAAACAAATGTTTCTACACCCTTAGTTTAAAAAAGATAATAACTCTAGAAATCATGAAAATTATATTAAATTAAAAAAACAATAAAACAAAACGCTTCAATTATTAAAAATTTGATTAAAATCAACTATTTAATTCAACCAAGACATTATTTTAGTTTATATGACTAAAACTTTACCAAAATAGTGAAATAAAAAATGTAATACTTTTTATAAAAATAATACTACTACAAATAATATTTTATTATGAAAAAGTAATAAATATTTAAAAAAAATAGCTATTAAAGACGAGAGGAGAATATTGCTTTAATAGCTATTGTAGACAGTGAAAGAAACCCATATGCAAATATACAAATCTCTTTTTAATTATTAATTATCCTACGTTGATGGAGAAAATAAGCAATATCGATTGGTTATGCCAGCAACCAATACCGCTCGGCTAATGATGAATTATCAACATAAAGACAATTAATCGAAAAACAGCCAAAATATTCGCTATTTTAACTATTTTTCTAACATTAGTGAGGAACCCACTAATCTTAGAAAGACAGTTAAATCATGAAAGTAAATAGCAAAAAGCTATTTACAATCATAAATATGGCTTGACTATATTTGACCCTATTCCAATTCTAATGGCCCTAATTTTGTGAGAGTTTTATGAAATTCCTCCATTGTTCTTTGGAATTTTTCACCTTCAGACGCTGAAATCCATTCATGGCGGAACCTTTCCTTTTCTATTCCGAATTCCTCAAGAATGTCCTCAACAATTTTTGATCTTCTGGACCATTTGTAGTTACCTGCATCATAATGGCAGTCACCAATATGACATCCTCCTACAAACACTCCGTCAGCACCTTCCTGAAATGCTTTAAAAATCATTGAAGGATTGATTCTTCCGGAACACATTACACGAATGATTCTGATGTTTGGTGAGTATTGCATACGAGCAGTTCCTGCGGTATCGGCACCACCATAACAACACCAGTTACATAATAAACCTACAATTTTTAAATCATCAGACATCAAATCACCTCATAATTCTGTTTTTTCTGGACTGTATAATGGAGGTTTGATGTCATCTGAAACTCCAGCTACATAACCAGTTCTATTATAGTATTTTTTCTGCAATTTATCGAAGATTAATGAAACAGGAATGTCCATTGGACATACGTCATCACATTGGCCACAGTCCACACAGCTGAAGCTCATGTGGGACAATCTTACACCCTGGAAAGCAATTGGGACAGGTGGAATGTTGGCTTCATCCTTGAAGTAAGGCTTGTTCAGTTCGCAGTTTTCAAAGCACCAGCAGATCGGACAAACGTCACGGCATGCATAGCAGCTAATGCAGCGGCTCCATTCTGTCATTTCACTGACTGTAGGATATGTTGCATCCTGATTCTTTTTGGCCATCTTAATCATGATGTTCTCAACCTTTGACCTTCCCTCAACAGCAGCATCGGAAGGAGATTTGGTTTCAAGAATTCCTGCCTTTTTAGCGCCGTCTATTAATTCCTGACCCTTCTCGTCATTGATTTCGATGAATGTCCATCCGTCTTCTGCACCCCAGTTTCCACAGGCAATATTGGCTTTTCTTGGGATTTTCACATCACATCTTTGGCAGTTGCTACGGCGTCCATATCCCTCATTTTCGAGGTCGTGGATTTTAACAGCCTCTTCTGATCCGTCAGCAAGTTCGATGATGAACTGACCCTTATCAATTTCCTCACTTACGACATCATCAGGGTCTGCTTCATAGAACAAATCAATCATTTCCCTACCGCTGACCGGTGAAACTGTTCCTCCACAGTTCAAACCAATCATGTAGATGTTGTCCCTATTAATCTTATGCCTTGTGATAAGCTCTTCAACTGCTCTCATATCACATGGCTTGACTGTAAATGCGACTTTCTTATCAATGAAATATTTTTGAACAATGTCCCCTATCATTGTTGGAGCACAATGGTAAGACCCTGCAGTTTTCAACAAGTCCTCTGAATCGGTGACGAAAACAGGGAACGCATCATAAACATCATCATGAGGGCTTAACGCCAAGACTCCATCAACCAATCCTTCATCAAGCAGATATTTGAGAATACTGGTTACAGCACCTCCGCATTCACCTGCTTCAAGAATTTCATTATTTTGAGATTTTGCTAAAACATAACTCATATTATCCCCTCTATTTGTTTAACTCCTCGATAACTTCGACGATACCAGGATTATCGGATTCAACTACTGAAGTGAAATTTTGCTCTTCACCCATCGCATTGACAAAAGATCCGTCTTGTTCCAGCCATGATTTAACCGGAATGACTATGTCCGCAATTTTTGTAGTGTCGTTCTCACAGCATGCCAAAGTGATGATTTTGGATATTCTTGTAAAGTCATAATCAAAGTCGTCAACAACATCATCATTGAAAACCAATAATAATTTAGTGTTATCAAACAATTCCACCATTTCATCAGTGGATTTTGAATCAATGATAGTTAAAGCGCCTTTTGTATTAGGCTTGCTGAAGACCGGCAAAACTTTACAGCTCAATGATTCCAGTTTATCCAGATCCCCTGCCGCATCCACATAGTTGAATACGACAACTGAAGATTCATCCATTTCACCGGCAAACTTGTCTAAAAATTCCTGAACGGAGGAAGTGGATGTTTCATCTGCAATGTTGAAAGTGACTGCATTTTCATTTTTGCTCAAAGCGTATATTTTTGCGTCATTTTGCTTTGCATGAACGATTCTTCTTCCAATCAATGGATTTTCATAGAGCAAATCACCGATTACAAATACCTTGCCTGCGCCTGCAAGCTCATCATAGGAAGCAACATCATCAAAATTTTTCAAGTCATCAGCATAAAATCCAACATTAAAACCATTGGATTCAGCGAATTCTTTAATCGCTTCAATCTCTTCAACGGTATCATTACCGGAACAAATCACAGATACATCTGATGCGTTACAAGATTTAATTTCATTTAAAGCATCTGCAATTGCTTTATCAGAATCTACGTCTTTAAATTTGCTATTATAGCAATCAATAGAATTTCTTCCATTTAAACAGTTTTTACCAGCATTGACTGGATGCCTTTTATATGGAAATGTTCCAACAATTTCTTCACCATCTAAAATCACATTAATACCACAACCAACACTACATGAAGGGCATAACGTGTGTTTAATTTCAAACATAATACATCACCAAATCTTTAAAAAGCAGCATTCAGATTTACTGCAGATTCAACATCATCTTTCAATAGCTCATAATTAGACTGCCTGGTTAATGAGATCATGTTCATCAACATGGTACAGGCATGATGGAAAACAATTTGAGAACATTCCTGTTGGAGAAACTCTTCAAAAATGTCTAACCGGATTAATCCCTCAACTTTAAAATTCAAATTCAGATATTCGGAGGATCTTAAAACAATATTGTAGTTTACATCTCTTTGGTCGGTGTTTGTATACTCAACTGACCAGTCAATGTCCAAATTCAAATTCGCATTATTGAGATTGCGGTTTTCTCTAATCATTGC
The DNA here is from genome assembly GCF_015062905.1 of Methanobrevibacter thaueri. Classification (GTDB taxonomy): domain Archaea; phylum Methanobacteriota; class Methanobacteria; order Methanobacteriales; family Methanobacteriaceae; genus Methanocatella; species Methanocatella thaueri_A. The sequence continues at coordinate 14,349 of NZ_SUTK01000005.1, read as the reverse complement.
TATTTTTTCTACAGTAATTTCCACACTACTCTCTCCAATTATTATTAAATTAATCGCCAAATTATTCAAATTAACAAATTAATTAAAATAATCTATATAATACTGAATAGTAATAACCATATAAATGTTATTAAAGTATTACTGATTGGATTGAACGATTTAAGCAAAACTAAAATAATTAAATGGTTAAAAAGATAAATAAAGAATAATTCAATTTATACTATCTTAAAAAAGTGTTTTCATTGCTTTTTGAAAAAAAGATAATAAAATGAAAAATCGTTTAAATCTTCTAAAAATAGAAAATAAATGAGAACAAGATTTTTTTCGAAGCACGACAAACGAATTAAAATGCTTTTTTGAAAATAGCTAATTAAAATAAATTAAAAAGGAAAAATATAATTGAAAGTGTAAAGATAAAAAAAGTAATACTTTTTATAAAAATAATACTACTTGATAGCATAATAGTTTATAAAAAATTATTACTAAACTATAGTCAATGCATCCGGAACTTTTTTCAGAATGTTTTCCTTGACCGGAATCATTGTTGATGAGGCAATTGAAAAGTCTGCACTGTCTGCTGCAGCCTTATCATCCTTCTCGGCAATGATTGTAGCATCCAAAGCACTTTGAAGATTATTCACAGTATTTTTCAATACCCAATCGTCAACATCAGATATTATGATTTCATCAACATACCTGTCCAGCTCGTTTGCAATAACCCATGAAATGAACCTTCCGCCATGTAATGCAATGGTATTTCCACGGGCCAATTCGACAATGTCCCCCAAAGTATGTTTCAGTTCGATATTCTGATACATCCTTGAGTTGACCAAAGTCGCCCAGTGAGCGTCGCCAACATGATAAGAACCGATTTTTCTAGGATATACATATTCAGGACCTGCAATCTTGACAGCTGTTGCCAATGACAGCAGATCATGCTTTTGGACCGGAAGGCCACGGTTCGGAAATTCCTCATTGATAATCTGTATGATTCTTGGAAGTCCGAACTTTCCGCGCCTGGCGGTTCCAGGCTCATATCCGCACATATATCCATGATGATTTTTAGGAAATCCTGTAATAACCATGTTCAATCCTGTTCTCAAACCTGCCCTGACCTCATGCTCATAGGCCCCGTTGGTGGCCACAACCTTTCCCGGAGACAATATCCTTGCAGCCGCAATTGTTTTTGCAAATGCCTCTGTTGTGTTTTCGCATCTGTTGAAAGGACCTCCCTCAACAACAATGACATCCGCACCGATTTCAATGGATTTTTCAAATCCGGTTATGACCTCATCATAGCCGTCGCCAACAAACATGATTGATTCAAGGCCTCTACCATATTTTTTAGCCAATTGTGCAATGTCTTCGGCTTCCCTCAATGGAGCTGCATGGCCGTCGCCTGTCTGCTCACAAGTGACATTTACCGCAACGGATGATGACAGTTTAACCCATTCCTCCTTATCATCCTTCTGTTCCAGTTCCTTATCAATCAGGCGCTCGTGAATCCTACCCCGAGGACATTCAGTGAATGCTGGACCCTTATTGTAACATTCACCTCCGCAACCGCTAATGTTTTTTGGAAGCCTCATGGCGCCGTTTTCACCGAAATGATCCAAATCGAGGGGAACATCAACAATCTCGTGGACTCTTTTCATCACCTCAAGTCCGGTCATTCCGAATTTTTCCCCTATGTCTGAAAATGCATATGCGCAGATATGAATTGGAGCGCCTATCATATCTGACAAACGGCAGTTGCCCAACAAATCATTTATCTCCAAATCAGAGGCGCATGTTCCGGCAACGACTTCAGTCAGGTCACAGCCCAAAGGAAATCTTTTAAATTGCATTCCCAATTTCATTGTCTCTTCGAGGGAAAGTTCTGAAATCGCATCAACGACAGAGGTCACATCCTTGTCCATTTTCGAAATTTGAATTGCGGCATCATCATCATGAACCGCTCTTTTTATTAAGTCATACATGAAACTTTACTCCAAAATTATATTTATCTAATATATTTTTCAGTGAAATCATCAATAAATAAGTTTCGATTTAGGCAAACCTAAAATTAATTTACAATACTTTATTAATAAAATAAGAAGTATTACTAAACTTAATTAAAATAAAAAAATAGTAATACTAGTATTACAAATAACTAAAAAAGAATAGAAAAAATAATACTGAAAAAAGAGTAATAACAAGTTTTAAATAGTACGATAATTTAAATAATATTTATTACTGCATGGAATAAAACTACCATAATTTTTATTACTCTTTGAGTTCTTCTCATAGAGTCTCCATGCAGTAAAACTTTTGAAATAGTTTCGGCTATTATGAAAGTTCAATAAATTAAGGAGACAGAAAAATGGTACTTTCTAAATTAAAAGAAAAATTTGGAAACCATGATAACAAAGGAGACAAAAAAATGAAAGTAGCAATTTTAGGTGCAGGATGTTACAGAACACACGCTGCAAGTGGAATTACCAACTTCTCAAGAGCTTGTGAAGTTGCAGAAGCAACCGGAAAAGAAAACATTTCAATGACCCACTCAACAATCGAAATGGGTGCAGAATTATTAGAATTAGCTGGCGTAGATGAAGTAGTCGTATCCGACCCAATTTTTGACGGAGACTTTGTAGTAGTAGATGACTTTGATTACGCAGAAGTAATTGAAGCACACAAAGCAGGAAATCCGGAAGAAGTAATGCCTGCTATCAGAGCAAAAGTAAACGAATTAGCTGAAACCGTACCAAAACCAGCTAAAGGTGCTATTCACTTTACTCACCCTGAAGACTTAGGTATGAAATGTATTAACGATGATTCCGAAGCTGTAGCAGACGCTGACTGGGTTATGACCTGGTTACCAGAAGGTGGTATGCAACCTGACATCATCAAAAACTTCGCTGATGACATTAAAGACGGTGCAATCGTAACCCACGCATGTACCATCCCAACTCCTGGATTAAACAAAATCTTCGAAGACTTAGGTAAAAACGTAAACGTAGCTTCCTACCACCCAGGTGCTGTACCTGAAATGAAAGGACAAGTTTACATTGCTGAAGGTTTCGCTGACCAAGCTGCAATCGACACTTTAGTAGACCTAGGTCAAAAAGCAAGAGGATCCGCATTTACCTTACCTGCAAACATGGTTGGTCCAGTATGTGACATGTGTTCAGCAGTTACCGCTATTACCTACGCAGGTCTTTTAGCATACAGAGACACAGTTACTCAAATTTTAGGTGCACCAGCTGGATTTGCACAAATGATGGCTAACGAAGCTTTAACTAACGTAACCGCATTAATGCAAAACGAAGGTATCGACAAAATGGACGATGCACTAAACCCTGCTGCATTATTAGGTACCGCTGACTCCATGAACTTCGGTTCATTAGCAGAAATCGTACCTACCATACTCGATTACTTAGGAAAAGACGAATAAACACAATAAGTTTAATTGTTGGTTAAACCCAACAATTTTTAACTTATTTTTTAATCGTTGAGAAATTAGCTATTAAAAAATAAGTTGAAGCAATTTCAATAAAAAAAAATATTAGAGATAGATGGTTATATGATTGATGAAATTTTAATAAAAGCAAGACAAGGAAAAGAATTAAGCGATGAGGAATTTTTAGAATTGTTAGATATCGAGGACAATGACGATTTGGAAAAATTGTTCAAGATAGCATGCGACATAAGAGACAGTCAATCAAAAGTAATCAAGCTAACCTCTACAGTACACCTTACAAACAAATGCCAAATTCAACCTAGATGCGAATATTGCGGATTTGCAGAAGAAACATCAGAAAAAGGATATTTCAATGCATTCTACAAATCCAATGATGAAATATTAACTGCTGTTAAATCTATAGAAGAGGCCCATATCCCCCGTGTAAGCTGCTCCGGAGGATATGGATATAAAGGAAAGCAGGCCGTTAATGCATGCAAAATCGTAAAGGAAAACTCAAACTTGGAAATTCTTGTCAATGTGGGCGGAGACCTGACCGAAAAATCAGTGCAGGATTTGGCAGATTTGGGTGCAGACACAATATGCTGCAATCTAGAAACCATAAACGAGGACGTGTTCTATCAAAGAAAACCTGGAGATTCCCTGGATCAAAGGATACTTACCTGCAAAAGGGTGAGCGATGCAGGTGTTGGATTATCTTCAGGACTGCTTTTAGGGCTTGGAGAAAGCAAGGAAGACAGGATAAAGCACCTGCGTTACCTGTCCAACTTCAAGACACTGGAAGAGATTCCGATAATGGGATTCAATCCATATGAAGGAACCCCTATGGCAGACTGGCCACCATTCCCATTGAAAGAGCAGCTGAAGATGGTTGCGATTACACGCATAATGTATCCTTCAATCACAATCACCATGCCAACTCCAACAGTCGGCCCTGAAAACGTCGAATTTTCACTTAAGGCGGGAGCGAACAACTTGGCAACAGTCATAGCTGACAATTACCCTCACGAAGTCAAGGGCGTCGGCTCTCCTGATTACGGCAATTACACAGAAGTTGTCAATGTTATTGAAAAATTGGACTTGGTGCCTCAAACCATTTAATCTCTTTTTTTAGGATATGATAATATGGCATTTGAAAGAATGATTAAAAATGCATTTGAAGAGTCCAGAAACGACTGCAGATTCGGAGACACCATTGAAGAAATCAGAGAGATTCAGGATTATATCAGAAATGCTGAAAAAATTTACATACCAAACAAGAACGGCATAAAAGTGGAAGTGCTGAATCAAGTATTAGGCGAATATGGCCTACCTTCCGCAGAAATACTTAATATCAATACCAATACTGCAGACACCAGCAGGATTCCCGCTCTTGCAAAGGCCTATATGGCACTTGACCAAAGCGATGCAGATTTGATAATAGCAAGAGGGCGATTGGGAATTCCAGGATCAGGCTCCCTTTTAATTTTAATTGACAACAAGGGAAGAATATTGACTGCAGGAACTTCACCTTCACATATAATTCATAAAAAAACAATTGAAGAGGCCGTTTACAGTGAGGCATGTGAAGCTCTTGAAAAGATTGGTTTCGAGAAGGTTGAACAATGAACGTCGATACAGGAATTACTTCAGAAGTATTCACAATCAAATCCGAAACTAAACTGATTGATATCTTCAACAGGATTATAGACAAAAAGTCAAAGGCGGTTTTTGACTATATTGAAAGCTTGAATTTTAATGAAAACAAAAGGATAATCGTTATCGGAACTTATTTCACCGGAGTCGGAATCGTCAAAAGATTGAGTGAAAAATACAAAAACATATTATTGATTGACATTTATCCCCATCTTGAAGAGCTGCTTCACACTGATTTGGGTGGCGGCCCTATAAATAATGTTGATTTCTCAACCGATTTGAATTTGATCTATTCAGGGGATGTCGTAATAGACACAACAGGATTCGGAGGAATCAATGTTGAGCAGTCATCAAAATTTGATGTTGACACATTCATAATAGAAGACCCTGTAGCTGAAGACAATGATGAGCTTTTGGCTGAAAAAAATAATATTCATGAAAGATTAGATGTCGTTAAAGCTAAGGATAAGGCAATTATAAAAACAAAAGGCATCAATACAAAAACTTCCGGAACGATGACGTTGACAATTGGTGCTTTAACCAATTTATTAAATAGTTTTATTGAAAAGGAAGGTGTTCTTTATTGCGCCTGTGAAATGGGATTCTATGAAGAAGTCATTTTCAAAGAAATGAACATTGAGAAATTCATTGAACTGACTAGCGTTAATGCCTTCAAGGTCTCAACAATCAAACCTTTCGATTTGGATGAGCTGATTGCAGAAGAGATAAGCAAAATCACCTCGGAAATGATTTAAATGAAACTTAATGACATTATTGAATTTTTGGATGAAAAAATCCCCCCATCATTGGCTCTGGACCATGATGAAGTCGGATTTAAAGGGAATTACGATTTAACACAAGAGATTAATTCAATAAAGATTTATATGGACCTGCTACCCGAAGATGACTTGAATTACGAAAATACTTTAATAATAACACATCATCCGCCATTGTTTGTGCCTAAAACACCAACATATATCATACATTCAAATTGGGACATAATCGATGGCGGAGCAAATGATGCGCTGGCAAAAGCATTGAACCTGGAAGTTGCAGGCCGTTTTGATGATGAAACCGGTATCGGAAGAGTCTGCAAAACAGAGGAGAAATTCATTGGATTGAAAAGAGAGATTTTAGATAACTTCAGCAATGTTAGAATTGTGAATAGCTTAGATGATGATAAAACAATCAAAAATATTGGAATAATTTCAGGCTTTGGATTAAAAAATCCTGAATATATTTTACTGGCTAAAAAAAAGAATTTGGACGTATTGATATCCGGAGACCTGACACAGGAAACTGCCATTCTGGCAATGAATTTGGGAATTACATTGATTGACCTGAATCACCATGAAAGTGAAATACCCGGATTATATGCCCTTGGAGATGTTTTAAAAGAACTCAAGATAAACGTAGGAATTGTTGACAAAAAACCGATACAGGTGATGAAATGACAGATGAAATTAAAAAAATGGAAGACCTACAGGTCCCTAAAGGAAGAATCGATTTGATTGGCTGTGGAAGATTGGGTTTGAGAATTGCAATAAACCTGATGCAGGTTCACAGGGGAGGACCAAAGACAATAGCTGCATTTGACGGCCAGAAAATTGATGGAGGCGATGTGATTTTTACACTTCTTGGAGCGGAAGTCGGGCAAAACAAGCCGGATTTCATAAAACAGCTCTGCACCCATAATGAAGAATTCAGAAATATCATAAGCTATCCCGAATACATTGATGATGACAATCTTGATTTGGTCGAAGGAGACGTGGTGATTATTGTAATTGCCGGAGGAAACACAATCCCGACAGCGGCCAAGATAATAAAGCATGCCCACAAAAAAGGCGCCAAGACAATCGGAACTGCAGGAATATTCGGCTTCGGAAATGAGAATATTGAAATAAAGGACATTTCAGAATATGACGAATCAAATCCTGCCGTTGAGGAGTTGAGAAAGCAGGGCATAACAGAAAACCACTTGATTTTGACCACCAACAAACTGATTAGGGACAATGAACCGGTGACACCATATACACTTGATGAAGTGGCAAAAGTCATTACAATCAATGCATTGAAACTGTTGAGAGATCAAAATGATTAGGATAGCGACTGCAGAATGTTTCACCCAGGGAAAAATCGGAAGGGAACTTCATGCGATAGCCCAAGGCTATGAGGGCAATTTCGGAAGGAAATACGTGAAAAATCTTGAAAGTTATGGTGATTTCGATTATAATGAGCTCAGCGTAACCTGCAGCCTATTCATCCCAACGATTGAAGCGGTTGTGAAGATTTTGAATGTTGATAATCCTCCAAAACCGAATAAGCTAATCAAAGGAATTAAGGTTTATGATGAAAAAGGAGACATTGAAGTCAGCAAAATCATGGCCCGTGCCGTTAAAGACCTTACTGACTGTGACATTGCAATAGGAACTACAGCGGGCATTGGCTGTGGAGGAATTTGCATAATCACTGATGAATATGAAATTTCAACTACAACCGACGTCTACGCTGACCTGTGTGAAAACAACAGTGAAGACCTATTCCAAAGGTCACAGAACGGAATCAGAAAAACATTGGAAATCATTCTGCTGCTTTTAAACGATAAATTTGATGAAATTGAAAAGCAAGAAAATATTGAATTAAATATTCTCTAATTCTTTCAGAATATATCTTTTCAATATTTCAACAGCCTTTTCACCGTCTTCATCAAGACGGACCGCATCCAATGGATTTAAATCGTAAGCTTTGACAATTGCATCTGCTGCAATATTTTTAACGGATTTTACATTCTTTTCATTCAGGATTACTGAAGCGCAGTCGTCGCCGCAGCCTGTAATTGTAACAATCTTTGCATCATCCAATATAGGTGAGCAGTTGTTTGGCTGTGCTGAATACTCGGTAATGCAAGCCGCAACAATATTGTCGTTTTCCAAGGCCAGTTCGACACTGGCAGCCCTTACAACTAAACCTAATGGAGATAATCCACTGCATGATACCAATGCTATTTTATCACTCATTTTTTCATCCTCGAATATCTTTTTTTGACTTTTTCATAACCTCTTTTGTAAAACGGACAGAAATTGATGCATACGCTGCACCCTTCACGATGGGCAGTGCATAATTTCCTTAAAAACTTCCCCTCATCATCAAATGCCTTTTCAGGGCATCTGTCAATGCATACTCCACATGTTGAGCAGTAGTCTCGAACCCATTCCAGCTCATTTTCAGTTTTAAACGGCAGGTTTTCAATTGATGTTTCAATCATGAAAAATCCAAGGTTCAAACCTTCCTTAAAGAGACACATGTTGCTTCTTGTGATTACTGCATCATTTGACTGAAGGGCAATCGCTCTTAGACTCACACGGTCATCCAGGGGATTGATCAAATCTGCCTTAAAGCCGTTTTCCCTCAGGATGTCTGCAAGCGCAAATGCCTTTGCACCCACTTCCTGGAATTCCTCATCCATCAATATGCACTTTTCCCTTGAGGGCTCCATCCTCAAGATCTCTTCAGACATGGGATATTTCAGTATGATGATGTTGTCCCAGTCGATTTCCCATTCGCTCTTGAACTCGTCGCCCAGCTTGGCATAGCTCAAACCTGCAAATCTTGAGGCAACGGCAATGTCTGTAAATTCCTTTAAAAAATCGTCAGTAATGGTGGTTTGGGGATGGTGAGGGTTTTCAATTTCATAAAAATTTGGAATAGGTTGATGATATCTGAATCTCATGCGAACCTATTTTGTCCTTAAAGCCTCAACGGCCTTAGGGAACTCTTCACAGAATACCTTTATTTCCTCTGTCGGAATTGAGAAACTGATACGCAGGTATCTGTCTCCAAACTCTTCGGAAGTGTATTCCCCTTCTCTTGTAAAGAGTTTCTTATCAACCAGATAATTTGACATGACCTTCGGATCAATTCCTGCTCCTGATAAGTCAATGACCATCATGTTTGCCTGTGAAGGGTAAACCGGCAGGAACACGCCCTCAATTGGGTCAATCATTTCTTTTATCAACCTTTGGTTTTCAAAACATGTCTCTCTCATGCTTTCAAACCATTTAGGTTTTGATTTGAGACCTGCAATTGCACCGTATTGTGAGATTATATTCACACCCAAATCGTTGACAACCGCATTCTTTATGGAATCTATGATTGGTTTTGAGGAAATCACTCCTCCGATTCTCAATCCTGCCATTCCAAATATTTTTGAAAAACTGTAAATTGTCAATGTTTGGCCTGGAGCATAATCCTCCATGTTGAAGTGCTCTTGGGCAAAGTCCTTATAGGTTACGTCATGCAATAAGTATAAATCGTTTTCCTTTGCGATTTCGGCGAATTCCTTCAATTCGTCTTCATTGTATCCTGAACCTAATGGGTTTAACGGGTCAATCAATATTACCATACGAGTATTCTCATCCATGTTCTTCCTTAAAAGTTCAGGAGTCAATTTGTAATCGTTTTCCTCATAATAGATTGGAACGTATCTTGCTTCATCTGCAAAACGGTTAGCAAAGTCTCCGATGATGAAATAACCCGGATCAGATAAAATCACATTATCTTCTGGCTCCAATAGGGCTTGCATAACCAGATATAATGATTCTGTTGCGCCGGATGTCAATAATACTTCCAAATCCTTTAATCCTAAATCATCTAAAATCAATTGTTTAAGTTCGCTGAATCCTTCTGGGGCAGGATATTTACAATAATTCTTTTCCTTAATGGCTTCAATCATCGCATCGGCTATTGTATCATCATGTAAATGGTTGGTGTTCTGGCCCATCCAAATCATGTCATTGTCCATATACATATCTTCAAAAAAGTCGTTAGCACATTCATATCCTTCTGGAGGTACTCTTTCGGTTTTTTGAAATTTCTTCCTTGGGTTTTTAATATCGAAATCCTTTTCCCTCATAGTTATCACTCAAACAATTCCAAAATAAATATATATTTTTAATTGTTAATAAAATTAACCTACTCAATACCGGTTGAGGTGATTGAAAAAGTAACCTGCCTTCCTTCGGGAAGACTTCTGTGGCGCATTAAGGTAGCAATTCTCTGGTCAATCTCGCTTCCGCGCTCCAATCTGATGATGACCTTGCTGATGTAGGCTATGATATCCCCGCCGACTGCCTTGACCTCACTGTTTCCCTCATCATCAAATGCATTGTAGATCTGATTTGTGATGATTACCGCAATGTCATACCTGCGGGCGATGTTGGACAAAAGCTGAATCTGCTTTCTGAGCTCCTTGCTCAGCTTATAGGACTTCATGTCGTCCACCCTGTAAAGCGCAACGGCTGAATCCAGCACAATCAGGTCAACCTCCTCATGGTGCTTTCGAAGCCACACGTCGATTGACCTCAGATTCTCGGTCTGCTGCAGAAAATCAGTCGGTTCGAAAACCATTATGTTATTGGCCACATCTGAAAAATAAGGTCCTGAAATCTGCTTGATTCTGTCGATTGATATTCCGCCTTCGGTGTCAATGTAGATTACTTTCCTGCCGGTCTTTGCAACATTTACGGTCAGCATCAATGCAACATTGCTTTTTCCCGAACTTGGAGAACCGAATATCTGGGTTATGCATCCCTTCTCAAAGCCCCCCTCGAGCAGATTATCGAGTGATGAGTTTGACGGGATTTTATGATTGTCTTCAAAATTGGCCAATACCTTCATGATAAAATATTGATTCTTATATGTTATAAAAATTTTTAATCGATATCAAATATTGGTTAATGAGGTTAAAGCATTAAAATAACAGTGCAAATCAGTTATTCTGATTTTATTTGAAATTTTAGCCGTTATTTAATCCATAGTGACCAAACAGTTACCTTACCTTTATATATAACCTCATACAATGCCAATAGTACAAAATCATAAGAGGTGAATAATATTGAAAAAACCCCTGATTACAATCATAATGATAATATTCGCAATCACAACCTGCCTGAATTTCGTATCGGCAGAAAACGAGACAAATATCTTAAGAAGCAGCGAATCTGAGGAAGAAGTCCGTGCAAGCGAGGACGGCCATGTCAACATCAGCTTTGAAAACGGCTATAACGGTTACTGCATAAACTATGGAGAGCATGAAGCCGCCGCAGGCCAGGAGTATAGTGTACAGGATACAACATATGCCACAAACAAGAATTCAGGAGAAAGCGTCGGCAACTACTTAAAGGTCTACTTTGTGGACTATTATGAAGACGCCATGAGAGACGAGATTGTCACACAGCATACAATATGGCACTTTACCGATGATTTCAACGGATGGAGAATAGATCCGATTTTGATTGAAAACATCAAAACAACAGCATCAACAAAAACAATACCCGATAATGGAGCCGTAAGGCAAATCAACAATACAACTGAAGCGGTGTTTGATTTCCAGGTGTTGAGTTCAGACAAATCAGACCACCAGAACTTCTTTGCTTATAAGATAACCTACAGAGACATTGTAAAAGACATAATTGACAATGCAACCAGTTCAAACAGCACAGCAAGTGAAAATCAAAATATTACTAACGCTACTGAAAACACTACCTCCACTGAGAAACATGAAAATAATGCCAGTTCCATTGAAAACACTACATCAAAAGAAGAACAAAAAAATATTGCCGAACCTACAGAAGGCAGCGGCAAAACAGCAGCAGACAATACCCAAAAAGTTTCAAAAGAGAATAATTCCAAATCAATAAGCCTGTCAAAACAGGTTACCGGAAAAAGAACAATTGGAGTAATCCTGCTATTGATTGTGCTTGTAACAATAGCCACAATAAACGTCAGAAGAGATTAATCCCTAATCTCTTATTATTTTTGGCTTGAAACCGGTCAAATCGATGATTGATGATGCGCTTTTGGATTTTAGCTCACCCACATCAATCACCAGGTCCACTTCGCAGTCAAGCTGCTCCAGGATTTCTGTCGGACGTGACATCATTTCGTCATCTGAGAGATTGGCGCTTGTTGTGGTTATCGGGAAAATTCCGGCCAGCCTGCAGGCGATTTCACAGTCCGGAACCCTGACACCCACATTGCTCAAACCGCCGGTGACTGATCTTGGCACGATTTTCCTTTTTTTTAAAATGAATGTGTATGGTCCGGGAAGGTGTTCACTGATTGTTTTCTTTTGAGACAGTGACGCCTTTGCGACCAGGTCTATTGCGCCAACATCACTTACAAGTATCGAAAGGGGCTTCAGATAGCTTCTATGCTTGATATCGAAGACTCGTCTAACGGCGTTGTTATCAAAAATATTGGCGCCCAGCCCATAGACTGTGTCTGTTGGATACAGCACCACTCCACCGTCTGCAAGGACATTTATTGCCTGAGATATGACGTCCCCATCAACTTCATCAATACTTGTTTTTAATACTTTCATTCATCTTTATATTGTATAAAATCTTTATATATAATTATGCTTCAAAGTTTAAGACCATTATTGACAAGAATACTGAACCCGCTAGCCCGAAATCTGAACATAAATCCAAATATCGTAACGGTAATCTCTCCATTCGTTGCAGTTCTTGCGGCATATGGATTTGCAAATCACAATCTGATTTTAGGATGCATAGCAATACTGTTTTCAGGATTTCTTGATGTTGTCGACGGTGCGGTTGCAAGATACCATGACAGGGCATCCCCCTTCGGCGCATTCCTTGACTCAACAATGGACAGGTTTGCGGATGCGATAATCTATATCGGAATCATATTTGGAGGATACTGCGACTGGTTTGTCGGAGTTCTGGCAATACATTCAGCGATAACAGTCAGCTATGTCCGCGCAAGGGCGGAATCACAGGGTGCGGAGTGCAACATTGGAATTGCTGAAAGGGCAGTCAGGATGATTATACTGATGGTCGGAGCAATAATCGGCTACTTTGCAGGCGACATCTACTTTACATACATCATTTACTTGTTAGTAGTATTATCCTACTTTACTGTAGCACAGAGAATCGTTTACGTTTGGAGGCAATTGAAATGACTGAACTGGAAAGCCCGGAAAAGATAGCAAAGGACATTGCAAAACTTGAAAGGAACCTTAATCAGGTGGCCCACATTGAGTTTGTCGGAAAGGAGAAGGAAGTCTATGACAGGGCAATTGACTACTGGAACGATTCCAAATATTACCTTGAAAAAGAGGACATGAGGACCGCATTCGGCTGTATCGAGTACAGTCACGGTTTGCTTGATGCCTTACGGATGATTCATGGAATCATCTGATTTCACTATTTTTCATGAAAAAAATAAATTAATTAAATTTAAAACTGAAATAACTCCTACAAAGAGTTTTCAAAAAAATTTAAAATAAAAAAAAATAGCAAATTAATGTCATTGTAGAGAAAAAAAATCTCCACAATATCCCATAGACATTAACTATATACATTTGCTCTCAATAGAGATTTACTTAATAGTATTCTCTTGATTATTTACATTGTTTGTTTGAATATATAAGCTTAACTAATATGAAGAGGTAACTAAATAGTGGCCATCTCAGGAGAAAAGGCCTCATGAAACATCAGTTTCCAGACCATCATTGACTTGTTGATATTTAATTACCTCAATGTGAGATGAAAAATTGAGTTATTATCTTCCTTCTTTCAAAAGAAGCAATAATGTCATGATATCAAAACAATATGTTCCTATAAAGAAGATAATTAACTCCACTATTCTCACCTCCTTTTGAGAGCACGGAAAGAACACCAAAACAGTTATGGGACGAAACCGCATGATTGATAAATAAACATGATAAAAAAAATATTTTCATGATTATCTACCTCCTTCCAAATGTATCTTAAATTGAGGCCTTTTCAAGAAATAATATATAAATTACAATCTATTTAAAGCTTGTTGAAGCCACTCCGTAAAATTGTACTCATTAAAACATAATATATAAATTTTTTGTTGAGAATTTTAAAAAATAAAATATCTCCTATTAAAATTAAAAATTTGATACATGAACTATTTCTAAAAAAAATATGGTTATTGGAAACATGGAATATCTTAAAAAAAAAGAAAGTAAAAGTTGATGTCTAAACATCAATTTTACTGTTGATCAAAGAGTCATCACCTGCAGATATTATCTCACCATCCAAAACTTCGATAACTCTGTCTGCAAGTTTAGCCACATCCATATCATGAGTTACAATAATCAATGTTACATTCTTCTCTTCGTGCAAATCGATTAGTTGCTTAAGGATTTTGCTACTTGTCTTTGAATCCAGTGATCCTGTTGGTTCATCCGCCAATAT
>NZ_SUTK01000049.1 GCF_015062905.1 Methanobrevibacter thaueri | reverse complement strand
TGATTATGTATTCGTTTATGATGGTGCTTTGGCAAAAGGTAACAGTACTAACTTCACTGTTGTATTTACTGCTTTAGTGAACGGTACTTTACAAAACCAGGTCAACGTTTCATCCAACGAAACCGATAACAAAACAGGAAACAACACTACTGATGTCTACAAACCAAACATGACTGTTGTGAAATTGGCATTGAATAAAACCGTGATTGTCGGTGAAAACGTCACTTTCGTGATTGTCGTTACCAACACCGGTGACTGCAACTTGACTGACATTGCTGTTTATGAGGATTACAAAGACACTGAATATGAATTGGTCAAATTCATTGATGACACTCATAAATGGACTAATTCAAGCAATGTATTCACTTATGACGGTAATCTGACTCCTGGTTCAAGTGCTAACTTCACTTTAGTATTCAAGACTTTAGTGAACGGTACTTTAATCAACATGGTCAATGCAACCAGCAATCAGACTGACAATAAAACCGCAAACAACAACACTACTGTAAGTGAACTTTGTGATTTGGTTGTTATCAAACAGGTCAATGCAACAAGCATCTTTGTTAATGAGACTGTTGAATGGACAATTATTGTAGAAAATAAAGGTCCTAACACTGCTAAGAATGTTGTTGTTAATGATACTTTGCCTGCTGGCGTTGTCGTAATTGGTGAATTGCCAAACAACGGTAAACTGACCGGTAACAATATTGTTTGGGAGCTTGGTGATTTGGTTGCTAATGCCGATCCAATTGTTCTTAAATTCGTTACCAAAATCACCCGTGAAGGCAATAATACTAATTTCGTTGTCGTGAACACTACTACTCCGGATTCAAATGAGTCCAACAATAAGGCGAACAATACCACTGTTGCAAATGCGATTTGTGATTTGGAAATCCATAAATATGTTAACGCATCCCATGTTTATGCAAATGACACTGTAGAATGGAATATAACTTTAGTCAATAAGGGTCCATCAACTGCTTTTGGCGTTGTGGTAAATGACACTTTACCTAATGGTCTGAAAATCATTAGTGCAACACCAACTGCGGGAAGTTTTGATGAAGAAACCAGGATTTGGCAGATAGATGAGTTAAGGATAAACTCACCTGTTTTCCTTATTTTGGTCACTCGAGTCTTGACTAACGGCACTTTTATGAACACTGTAGTTGTAAATTCCACTACTCCGGATTCCAACGAATCCAACAATATTGCAAACAACACTACTGTTGCCGATCCTATTTGTGATTTGGTAATTACAAAATCCGTAAACGCATCTGTGGTAAATGTAACCGACATTGTTGAATGGACAATCACTGTTGTAAACAGAGGTCCTAACACAGCTGAAAACGTTGTAGTCAACGACACTTTGCCTAACGGACTTAAAGTATTAAGATTGCCTGAAAACTGCAAACAGAATGGAAATACAATAATATGGAACATCGGCAGTTTAGAAGTGGACAGCCCTGTTTCAATCACATTATTGACCCAAGTTCTGGTTGAAGGCAACATAACTAACATTGTTGTAGTGAACTCAACAACTCCTGACACTAATGAAACAAACAACATTGCAAACAACACTACTGTAGCAAATCCTGTTTGTGATTTGGAAATCATCAAACTCGTAAGCTCCAAAAAGGCTTATGTAGGAGAGGACTTGACCTGGACTATAATTGTAATCAATCATGGTCCTAGCGCAGCTTCAGACGTAAAGGTCTTGGAAGACATTCCAGATTCATTAAGGTTAGTTTCATACACTGCCACTAAGGGAACATTCGACAAGAACACCAATATTTGGACAATCGGTAAACTGGACAATGCTTCAACCGTTACACTCAAAATTGTGACTAGAGTATTGAGCGTTGGAAACATTACCAATCCGGTAGATGTAACCACATCCACTCCGGATTCAAATGAGACCAACAACCATGCTAACAATACCACTGAAGCATCTGAACTATGTGATCTGGCAATCATGAAATCATCAGATTACAAAGTTTACTATGTCGGCGATAACATGCACTGGATTATTGAAGTGGTCAACTATGGTCCAAGCCCTGCAAGAGGCGTTTGGGTCAGTGATGTCATGCCATCCGGCGTAAAATTCATCCGTTATTCCGCTTCTAAAGGTAATTACGATAAAGCAACTGGAAATTGGACAATAGGTACTCTGGCAAATGGAGAAAGAGTTACTTTGGATATTTTATGTAAAGTAATGAATCCAGGTTTGATTACAAATAGCGCACACGTTACAGGCAGCGGCAATGAAAGTAATTTAACTGACAATGACGACAATGCCACCATTAGTGCTATTGAAAAGGTTCAACCTGTACCTCCTAGTCCTGAACCTACTCCGGAACCAACACCAGAATCTACTCCCGAACCTGAAAATCCAGTTCATGAGGCAACCATGCATGCTACCGGTAATCCGATTGCATATCTTTTAGTTGCTGTTTTCGCATTATTCGGTTGTTTCTGGTCAAGGAAAAAACAAGAATGATTAAAAACGGAAATTAAATAACTAGATTTCATATCTAGTTACTTTTTTATTTTTTTAGCGAGCAATTTTTTACGTACGAAAACTTTTTTTATTTATTTATCTCTGTTTAGCGGACGCTATCAGAACCCAAAAAATCAAAACATTTATATACTATTAGAAAGTGATATATAACTGCACTTTAAATTTATTGTAAATTTAACCACATCACTATAAAATTGTAATCAAGACTCTATACGAACTTTTTGACATTAAAAAGGGGCTGATAAAAATGACACCACAAGTGAAATCAACTGCATATTGGAGTGCGGTGTTCTTTTAGACCAATAAGGTTGTTCAATGCCTGACAACCTAATCAACCAAAATCAACATATGTAATCAGCTTATCATAGCATATGCTATGTTTGAACTATAACTATCATCATTTAGAGGAGTAATAATGGAGAGAAGCCAAGAGATTAATGTAAATGTTAAAAAGACTGTCGAACACTCTGTAGCCGGAAACAGCGAGTTTCATTTCTACGTGGATGAGCTTGCGGCGGACAACAGCATGCCTACCTACATCGGCAAGGCAGATGAGAAGTACACATTCGATGAGATGGATGAGGCCTTCTTTGAGTTTCTTGAAAGAAAATCACATCAGTATGGAATATTCATACGACTTGTATTTTCCACATCCGAAGTTAAGGACGGAAAAACCTCGTTCATTTTGGAATATGAAAACAGAAAGGAGAATTTCATGCCGGAAAACCTGGACAATGTCCTGGTATTTGAATTCGCTGACTTTGGCATTAAGGTCAGGGATGGTGAAGTCACATTCGGTGCATCAATTGATGACGGTTGCGGTAGAGGAGTCCACTTTGCGCCGTTCGGTTCAGATGCCGGAAACAGGGAATTCCTGTCCCTGGAAAACCCGTTGAACAAACGAGTCATTGAAATCATGGAGGGGATGATAAAATGATTACAAACATTCTGACAGCTGTCCAGCTTATGATAGTGATCTTTTCACTGCTGCTTGTGCTTTACAACCTCATGAAGGGGGACAACAAGACAAGCACATATCTTGGGCTGCTTTTCAACACATGCCTGTTATGGTTGACTGTAATTTAGCTGAGGTTTAAATGGAGATTGATTTGGTTAGATATTCATCAGAGATTTTTGACTTCCTGAGTGCAAGGACACTCAGGGAGATTGACTATGGAGTGTTGGACTTATCAAAAGTAGAGGATTACGAGCTTAAAGAGGTATTCTATTTCCTAGAGGAGCTTTTGACAATGGAGCTGAAGGCTAACTACCGGGAAAACGAAACCGGAATCTTCAGGGTTCAGGTTTCAAGGGGCAGATATTGCTATTGCGAATCTGGCCATGTCATTGAAGCTGATTCCATTGGGGAGTTAAGGGAATTGGTTTTAAGTGAAAACAGAATTTGGTACGTGTTTGACGAAATCCTGGCACAAAAATGTGCCAGACATATTTAAAAGGGGGAGTTATATGGCAAGATCTCATAAAAAATTAAGGCCACAGGATGTGTATTTCAACCGTGAAAAGAAGCTGAACAGGCTAATCAACAGGTTCATGAAGTTCGTGTTTCACAGGAATCTCAACGATTTGGACATTTACGATGAGACGAACCGATTGAGGCTCGACATCAAGATGAATTTCGACATCCAGTCATCTGAGCTTCATCTGCAAAGCAGGCGGAGAAGGTTCGTCTACTACGACCAGCTCGCCAAGTTCAAGGCAGTCTACAGCATCTGGAAGACAAGGTCATATCCTGCATTCATCACAATGGTCTTTGACCTGCCGGTGCATCTGATCAATTCACTCGAGTGGTTCTACAAGGGATTAAAGATGCATTATGTGGTCGATTATTCGATATTTTAGTAAATTAATATGATCAGGGGATTTTCAACTGATTCCCTATTCTTTCACGCTGACAGCTGTTTAACCGGGGTTTTTTCAAAGCCATTCATTTGTCTGTTCACCTTTTATTCAACTCCTTTAATAATTTTTCTCCCCGGTTAAACGGCAATAATCTACAATTTTTAAAAAGTTTTTTAATCTATCTAAAACAAATATAAACTTATAATGATTAACGAAGTTACAATTTCAAGGTTGGATGAACTGATTGGGGATTATGACACTCCATTTTTCAATTATCTGCTCTACTCATATGACTTGAGCCTGAATGATTGCGAGGTCATAATTGACAATCTGAAAAATGATATCAGTTCTAACAGGGTCATGCCGGACAATCTTGTCTCCACATTGGAGGATTATTTCAAAAGGAAGGTCCTTGACCTTGAAAAGCAATCCAAGCTTGATTACCTCACCGGGCTGATCAATCCCGAGGGCGACTATTACAAAAGGTTTCTTGAAGGCTTCGGCCTGGACCAGAACGAAATCAGCCTTATTTACTCAAGGATTGAAAGCAGGATTCTGGAGGACAACATCACTGACTTTGAAATCAAGCGTTACCTTGAATATTATTTCGCAAATGCGGTCAGGCAGGAGTCATATTTCCGTGACCTCGACATGATTGTCGGAAGGGCATATGACACGCTTACAATTAAGAAGGCCAAAAGGGACTATCCTATACTGACAGACCGGGACATAGTCGACGTAGTCCTTGCAATTCGGGAAAGGATAATTGATGCGGTGGAATTCAGGAAAGGCATCAAGCATGAGTTCCTTGACCAGTGCATGCGTAAAAGTGAGGAAAAGAAGGTCCGTGCCCTATCGAATCTGGAGTATTTTGTTGAGGGAAGCGGCGATTCGTTTTCCCATTTTGTCAAATCCAAGGGATTGAGCAAATGGGAGGGCAAAATGTTAGTGTCCGAAATCAGGGATGAGATTTCAAGAGGCATGATTCAGCCTGAGAAAATCGACAGTGTTTTTTTAACCAAACGTTTCAATGAGTATAATGAGAGAAAGTAGTGTCTTTACCTTTCTGAAGGGTAAATATAGAGATTTATATGACTTGTGTGAAGTCATGGAAAAGCTTATCGTTGTTCGCAAGTACCCTCTTGCCATGGCAACTGCAAAGGTAATCCTGGATTTGTTCTGCAAGCAAACCGATAATGATCTTGTGCTGACTATCGACGTATTTAATGACGCCTCTCTCACATTATCTGAAAGGGATATGCAAAGTGTCCATAAGATATTGTTCACATATATCTATGAAGATTATTTTGAACCAATCGAGCAATTTTTGAATGTCGACTATGAATACGACTTCACCTTTTTGGGCCATAACCCGAAAATCACCAACGATGACATCTACCTCATCATCGACAATCTCCGTGTCAACTCGATATCGCCTCAACTTGTGGGCCTTGAGGGCGATGACCTCATCCAGCTTGAGGACCTCGCTGCCGGTGACAAGCAGAAGGTAGTTGATTTCATCGAATCCAATCTCAACGATTTCATCAAAAGGCACATATTGACATTGAGGCTTTTTGACAGTGAGGGAAATCCATTGGACAGAAAGCTCAACTTCGAGGCAGTGAAGAAGGTTGACTACTGCAGCATACGCGAAATCCCGCCCGATGTTGACCTTGATGACTATCAAAGGGAGGCGGTCGAGTTCACAGAACGGCCGCTGGTGATAAATGCGGGTCCGGGAGCCGGAAAGACAAGGGTGATCATTGAAAGGGTATGCCATCTTATAAGCCAGGGAGTCGAGGCCGAAAGCATACTGGTAATCACATTCACCAACAAGGCAGCAGAGGAATTGCGCGAAAGGTTCAAGAAGGACACCAAGCTGGATTTGAACACAATAAGCAAGATGAGGATAAGCACAATACACAGCTTCTGCAGGGCAATCCTTCAGGACTTTTCAGACATCCCATACAACCTTCTCAAAAGGGAATCCGAACGCAACCTCTTTTTCAACAAGCACAAGGATGAGCTGGGATTCACCGGTCCGGCGTTCCTTAGAAACTACGAGTCCGGACAGGTGCTTAAGAAGTATGATGAATATGCGCTCTTCGAAGTCGACTCAAAAGGCCTGATAGATTACATCGAGTCAAAATTCAGGCCTTCACAGGAATATTTGGAGTATATTGAGGACTATTATTCAAAACACAGTGAAAATCACTACCCTTCCAAAAAGGAGATAAAGCAGCTTAATTTCCAATGCGATGTCTACAAGGCAAGGTATCTCCAGATTGCAAAGTCATACAACGACTGGATAGACCTTATGGAAAGGGAGCATGTCTGCGACCAGAATTACCTTTTAATCAAGGCTCTTGAAATCCTTTCCGATGACGATAACCTCAAAATGGTCCAGTACACCAATATCCTAATCGACGAGTTTCAGGACACCGATGCGGTTCAGATGCAGATATTCGAGAGGCTCAAGAGCAAGTCAGACACCTACACTGTTGTGGGAGATGCTGACCAGAGCATATACTCATTCAGGGCAGCCAATCCTAAATTCTTCAACGACTATGCCGGAAGCGACGAGTTCGAAAACAAGTTTCTCGTCAACAACTACCGCTCAACATCAGACATAGTTGCCTTCAACGAAAGGTTCATAAGCCCGAAGCGTGCAAATCCGAAAGACCTGAAGGCCGTCAACAAATCCAAGATGCCCGTCTACATGCTTGAAAACAGGAAGGATGAGGAATACCGTGGAATAGCCTATATCATAAAGAACCTGAAAACATCAGGCAAGATATCCAAATACAGCGACGTGTGCATACTGTTCAGAAGCCATAAGGACAAGAAGGGCATTCTCGAGGAGTTCGAAAAGGAAAAGATTCCATATTACCTTAAGGGAATCGACGATTTGATTTATCAGGATGAGGTCAAGGCGGTTCTTGCACTCATATGGTACATGTTGCCCTTCGACCCTACAAGGATAGCCTATTATGGGGACGGCGGCCAGTGGATAAACCTCTCGTCATTCACAGACACATACTATGAATCTTCCAAGGTGTTCAGGCTGTCTGCAAAAACCAGGAACATCCTCGATGACATCGAGAGAAGGTATCATGCGAATGTGGTCAACGTCAAGAAAAGCTTCAAGCCTATGGACTCATCGTCCAAATCAGCATCCATAATGGATGTCGTCAGGGATTATGCGGACGATACCCTGGAGGAGATATTCGAAAGGGTCGGAACAGTCGACCTGAGCACATATTCCAGGGACGAGCTCAGGGGCATCGGAATAACAGACGAGCATGACCTTGACTTCTTCTGCGATTTGAACGAGCTTAAATCATCATTGGGTGAAGTCAGAATGTCCTGCCTTGAGGTGTACTATGAGCTCATAAGGATAACCGGATTTTTAGATGAGCTTTTCTCAAGAAGCGACTTTGAAGCCAAAAAGGCAGCGCTTAACCTGGCCCTGATTTCCGAAATCATCTCTGATTATGAAAACATCATGGGAAAGTATGACCTTATCGGTCTTTTCAATTATCTCTACCGTTCACTGAAGTACTACTCATGCCCGATTAACGAGGAGGAGGACAACTCCCAGAAGGTCCACATAATGACCGTCCACAAGGCGAAGGGTCTGGAATATCCTGTTGTCATAACCGCATCAATCAAGGACAGGAGCTTTCCTCTGACATTCTCCCCTCAGCGAAAGGACCATATCTTCAACAACTATCCTGTCTATCCGACCCCGAACAGGTTTTTGAAATACAAGGTCTCCGAGGAGCAGGAGCCTTTCGAGTTCGACCGTGAAGAGGAGAGGGTCGTCTATGTTGCAAACACACGTGCCGAGGAACTTCTGATACTTTCAACTGTGCTTCCAAGGTCCGGAAGCAGGATTCCCCAAGTGTTAAGGGACTATGAAAGCGACCTGGTCAGAATCGAGCCTTCAGATGTCTTCGCAATGAAGAAGGTCACATCCCACATGATCCGTGACACCAACCTCTTCAACCAGATAGATTTCGAAAACGTTCTTGAGGACTACCTCTTCTGTCCGCTGAGGTACAACTTCGAAAGCAACCTGAAGTTCAAGAATCCGAAAAACATAGACAAGTTCATAGACTCAAAGCTCAGGATAATCGTAAACCGCCTGCACAACGACAAGTTCATGACTGACTGGGACAGGGACAGCATAGAAAATCTTGTTCTGGAGGTAATCAGGTCATACTCATTTGCATCAGGTGAAAAGAGTCTTAAAAAGCTGTTCAATCATTTTGCCGACTATTGGCAGGACTACGGCAGAAACTTTGATGTTTTAAGGACATCCCATCCTGTAAGTCTTGAGGTCGGGGGATACGACATAAACGGGGTCATTGACCTGATGGTGAGCGACGGTGACGGTGTGAGCCTGGTTCACTTCATACGCACCAGGGATGAGATGAAAAACTATCATTCATTTTACATGGAGCTTCTGGGCTATTATGCAATTGCCCTGAAGGAAAGGGAGGACGTTGAGGTTGAAAACTTGATGCTGTATGTTCTCGATGAGGGAAAGCTCTATGAAAGGGAATTCGTCAGGAGCGAATTCATAATCGATTATCTGGAAAGCGTAGTTGAAAGGATATCCGATGATGACTACTCAAGGCATTACGTAAGCTGCGGTGAGTGTGAATTCAACGGCCTTTTGTGCCAGAACAAAAATCTATTTAAATAACTCTTTTTAAATCTATACTTGATGAGTCTTAATGTTGCTGATGAGATTGAATGCGAATTTTTTGAAAATCATGTGAAATTCTCTATTGACGGTGTGTCAACAAAATGGATGGGCATGGATGACCGATTCATCGAAAGGATTGGCAGGGACAGTATCAACAGGGAATTCCCAATCATGCACCTGAAAAAGGAGATTCAAATCAAAAACGCTCTTGATGATGGAATTGCACTTTTCAAATCACAAAAATACTCGAAAGCCATTGAAAAGTTTGATGAGGTGCTCTTTTACGATCCCAAGTATGGCGAGGCATTGCTCTACAAGTCATATTGCCTGCGTGGCCAGGGGCATTTCGTAAAGGCATTGAGACATTACCTGCGTGCGGTTGATGCCGACGGTTCCCTGAAGGACTTGGAATATCACAAATCTCTATTGCATGAGGCCAATGATGAAAGGTCCAGCTTTCCAAAACTGAAACTGAACATCTATGCGGGAGATGAACATTTTGCAAGGGGAGAATATCAAAGCGCAATTGAAAGCTACGACAAGGCCCTTATGAGTCCCTCCAAGTTCAAGCAGAAGATACTCTCCAAGCTATTGAACAAGAAGGCTATGGCATATCTTAAGCTGAAAGATTTCAGTGAGGCCCTAAAGTGTTTTGAAAAGTCTTTGGATGTCAGTGAAAATGATTATGCAGTCTTTGGTGAAGGCATTTGCCGATATGAACTGAATCTGGACATTGACCCAAAATTCAGAGGTTGTCTTAAGATTTCAAAAGCGGACATGCTCAAGCAGGCATTGGTTTTGGAGGATATGGGATATCGGGAGGATTCCATGAGGATTTTGAATTTCCTGCGTGAAAACCATTTCAGAAAGGATGAACTATACGAAAAGATGGCGGATGCTATAGGTTAGCCCATTTGATTATGCTGTTTTTCAAAGTCAATTTTATTATATTGAATATCCGTGTCATCATTTTAGGGAAAATTTTGTTGCATGCATTTTAATCAAAGCTTGTTTTAATTATTTTGGCAGTTCAATCAGTTCCCCATCCTCGCGGATTTCAAGGGATATTTCGAATGAATCTCCGCATGGCATGATTTCCATTTTTTCAATTTTTTCCTCAAAACCCTTGAATCTAGCCACAAATTCAACCAGATCAACTTTTTTAATGTCAAATGAATATTTCAGTATTTCAGGTGATGTTTTCTCCTCGATTTCATCATCTGCAAGGTGCTGTGTGAGGAAAGTGCTGCATGTGAAGATGTCTGAGAGATAATATCTCTTAGATACCTGATTTTTTTCTATAAGTCCGTGTTTTTCCAATGATTCAATTACCTCTTGGGGGTTATTGAAGTGATTGAACAATTCTTCAATGTCGAATTCACATCCAAAGCCGAAAATTTCAATCAATTCATTCAGGGTTTTTGCTGTATCCTTCATAGTTAAATATAAGATTTGATGGGTTAAAAACATTGCTAATAATGTTATTAGATACAACAAATTTAACTCGGATTCCCCTCTATCATTTATA
>NZ_SUTK01000048.1 GCF_015062905.1 Methanobrevibacter thaueri | reverse complement strand
CCTGATGAAATTAATTTTTTAAGCAGACGCTCATTATCGATACGCTTGATATCTTCAAAAAGAGTATTTAATCTATTTTTGGCAACTATCGAATCATCATTTTCAAGACAGGCAATCCTGTCCAGAGTCCCCTTATCATCAAGTTTGAAAATTGCAATATGTCTGATTTCATCATCACTTTCTTCCAATGCAAATGATTTTAATTTCTGCCTGAAGTCTGATGAGTGAATATCTGAATCACGAACGAACAGAAATCCGTCCAATAATCTTGATGTGGGAATCCTTTTTAGTGCAAATGCCCTGATTTCATTATCATCATTCCTATCAGCAATTTCAATCAAATCATAAGAATCGGTGACTGCCCCTGTTGCCTCCAGACACACATCCCTATTTTCATCGGCCAATGCAATGTCTTTTAAAATAACATTATAATCATCTTTGAGATTATGTGAAATTGATCTGACTGCATTAAGGCGTATTTTTGGATTTGAATGTTTTGTCAAATCCCTTAAAAGTCCAATATCACCCACATTTAAAATTGCCTGCAGGGTGGGTCTGCTATCGTTGAGATGTGTTTGAATATAATTCACCAGAGTATTCTCATCCCTAATTTTTGAAATTGCATAAAAAAGAATATCGGAGTCATTTTCTCTTGAAATCAAGTCATTCAATATTTTCTGGTTTGAAAAATAATTATTCTTAATAGCTTCCAACCTGATTTTCACATCAGATTCATTTAAAACTACATTATCTAAAAATGTATTATCCTTAATAAGATTGACACTGACAAGACAATGATATTCATCATCAGAATTTTCATAGATTCCCTTAAAGTAATCTTCACAATCTAAGTTATGATTAAGTGACAAATCATCTAAACGATGGTAAAAAGACTTATTAAAAAGCAGTTTTAACAGATAATCCTTGTCATTAATTTTTTCACATGCCCAACGGCGATTGAATTCATCGGAATCATTTCTTATGACTTCACTCAAAATATCAAAATCAATTAGATTTGGGTTTAAAATTGCTTCCCTGCGTATGAATACGCTCGAATCGTTTAATGCAAAATCAGATAATATCTTTTCATCGGTGATTTTAGAGATGGCAATTTTTCTAATTTCCTCATCATGCCCAGATTCGGCAATGCTTATCAAAACTTCCGGACTATTGAAACTATTATTTTCAACAGCCAATTTAACTATAAATTCATTAGGATCATTTATAGCCACGGAATTTAAAAGACCTGACAAATCTTCACTTGAAAGTAGGGATTCGTCGGTTATGCGGGTGAGTGTTGCAAGACGTATATGGGAAAATGGATTGTTTAAGCAGGCATCAGTTAAAAAGTCAATATCATTAATCTGTTCCATAGCCTTAATCGATACGGAACTTATGGGGTCATTAACCAGAATGTCCTTTAAGGTTTCCTCATCTTCAATGTAGGCAACTGCAAATTGGCGAACATGCCAATCAGAATCATTTTGAGCTATGTCAACTATTTTTTCTTGATTGTCTGAATGTTTAATGAATTCTATTTTAACATCATATTCATCAGGAGATGCCATACTACCTATTCAACGTATAACTCATCTAATCTATTCAAACAAGCTTTTTTAACCTCTTTATCCTCATCATCTTTAACAATTATGCTGGTTAGAACACTTGGGCTTGCAATTTTTTTAACTGCAGCTATCCTTACATGAGGTTCCGGATGATTCAAAGCAAGGTCTATTAATGGATTTTCATCCTTACCGGTTGTAACCCTAAGTTTGACAACCTTTACTTCCTCGGTTTCAATATCTCCGCCATGAGCCTTCTGTCCGTCACCAGGCACCTGACGTTCAACTACTGCTTCACCAAGATATTCATATGCCCAATTGGCATCATCACATGTTAAATGGTCTAAAATTGATTCATTGCCTAAATATTCATCTTCTTTTGGCCAATGAACATGAACTTTATTATCCAATGATTTTGAAATGATTTTCTGACCGGAATTAACATTTTTAATAGAAGTTTTAACTAAATCGATACGTCTTTCATCAAAATCCATCTTATCACCAATATAATATATTTAGCATTAAAAGTTAAAAAGTCTTTTTAATTTTATTGATTTTTTTAAAAAAATATCTTTGCAAAAGAAAAAAAGAGAAGTTTAAAAAAAAACTTCATGCTTAAACTTTATCCAAAGCCTGGTCAACATCAGCCAGGATATCTTCGATATCCTCAATACCTACTGAAAATCTGATTAAATCAGGAGTAACTCCAGTGGATAGCTGCTGTTCTTCAGACAATTGGGAATGAGTGGTTGATGCAGGATGAACAACTAATGATTTTGCATCACCGATATTGGCTAAAAATGACAATAATTCAACGCTTTCAATGAACTTTAAAGCTCCGTCATAACCTGCCTTAAGACCGAATGAGACTATTCCGCCATAACCCTTTTCAGCGTATTTTTTAGCGACTTCATGATTCGGTGAACTTTCCAAACCTGAATATGTTACCCATGCCACTTTAGGATGAGCTTCCAAGTGACGAGCAACAGCCATTGCATTTGAAGCGTGCCTTTCAATTCTCAAACCAAGAGTTTCCAAACCCTGCAGTAACAAGAAGGATCCGAACGGAGATGGAACAGCACCTGTGTCCCTTCCGACAACTGCCCTGATTCTTGTTGTAAAAGCGGCTCCCTTGAAGGTTTCGGCAAACACCAAACCGTTATATGTTGCATCAGGTTCGGACAATGTTGGGAATTTGCCGTTCATCCAGTCAAAATCACCTTTTTCAATGATGATTCCACCTAATGTTGTACCATGGCCTCCAATGTATTTTGTTGCAGATGATGAAATAATATCCGCACCATGGTCAAATGGCCTTACTGAACCGATTCCTACAGTATTGTCTGCAATTAATGGGATTCCATGTGAGTGTGCAATTTCAGCCAACCTGTCAAAGTCGGGAATGTCGAGTTTTGGATTTCCGATTGACTCCACATAAATAGCTTTTGTCTTATCATTTATAGCTTCTTCAAAGAGTTCCGGTGACTGTGAGTCAACAAAGGTTACGGTTCGTCCCAATTCCTCTAAAGTGTTTTCAAATAATTCATAGGTTCCTCCATAGAGGTTATCTGCAGAAACGATATTGTCCCCTACCTGTGTCAGGTTAATGATTGTATAAAAAATCGCTGACATGCCGGAAGCTGTTGCATAAGCGGCAGTTCCCCCTTCAATAGCTGCCATTCTCTTTTCAAATGCTTCGGTTGTAGGGTTGGTTAACCTGGTATAAATGTTTCCTGCCTCTTTAAGTGCAAATCTATTTGCAGCCTGTTCAGCTGAGTCAAACACATAAGAGGTAGTCTGATAAATTGGTGTTACCCTTGAACCAGTTTCATCAACTTCTTCCTGGCCCGCATGAACACCAATTGTTGATATATTTTTTTTGTTTTTAATTTCATAAGCCATAATAATCACTTAATAGTTTTGTTCCAACTAACTATAAACATTTTCAAAATCCGAACAGGTCCTGTGAATCAAGCATCACATCCACTATAGGCACATCAAATGGGCATCTTGGTTCACACTCACCACAGGCAATGCAGTCAGTCGCATTATATTTCAGGTTATTATAATGTTCCTGTATGCTTGCCGGAACTTCATCATGGTTTTTTGCAAGATCAAACAATTTGTTCACCATGGCTATATCGATTCCCGAACTGCATGGCTGGCAATGGCCACAATAGGTACATTGACCTTTAAATGAATGTTTAGGTGCATTTTTCAGAACTTCAGAGTAATCCTTTTCCTCTTCGCTAGCTGTGCAATATTTTAAGGATTCATTCAATTCGTCAACTGTCTTAACGCCGACAAATATGCTTGACACTCCCTTTTGTTCCAGAGCATAATGAATGCACTGGACAGGAGTTAAAGCTACACCAAATGGTGATGTTTCATCAGAAAGCAAATTTCCTCCTGCAAAACCTTTCATAACTGTCAGTGCAGTGCCATTCTTCTCACATAATTCATAAATTTCTGCCCTTAGGGGATTGATTGAAGACAGGTCATTATCATATGCATCTTCCTTCCTGTACTCCTCAATATCGTCCATTGCTCCAAACATATCAAATGCAGGATTGATGGAAAACATCAGAAGTTCGATTTCTGGATTTTTGGCTGCCAAAAGTCCGACATCAGGATTATGTGTACTGAGTCCAATGTGGGCTATTGTCCCTTCATCCTTTAGTTTTCTCACATATTCAATGAACGGACCGTTCATTATGTTGTCATAATCCTCAATTTGGTCAACATAGTGGATCATACCAAAATCAAGCGTATCGATTTGAAATCTTTCCATAAAATCTTCAAATGCAGGAATTACCTTGTCCATTTCACGTGTTCTTACATATTGGTTGTTTTGCCATGTAGCCCCAAGGTGGCCTTGAATCACCCAATTTTCACGGTTAGGCTTGATTGCACGGCCAAGGTGTGAGCGCACATCAGGCTCGCTCATCCAGCAGTCGACAAAATTAATGCCGTTTTCTTCACAGGCCTTAATTAAAACTTCAGTATCCTCATAAGGCCTTTCGACTAAAAATTCAGCTCCAAAAGCTATTTCAGACACTTCAATATTAGTGTTGCCCAATTTTCTATATTCCATGTATTTCCCTCAATGTAATATATGTTTTAAGAAATCTTTAAAAGTTTCTAAATTAAAGATAATTATTAGATGTATACTAAAGAATTAATTTTAGATGAAGTTAATGCCATAAGGGAGGAAATAGGCCATGATGAAGTAAATATCTTCATTGAGGACATTTACTTTGAAAATAATGAATTGTGGATTATTACAGAGGACCGACCCGACAAATCAGCAATTATAGGCAAGGGAGGTTGGGTTGTTGGCAAACTCAAAGAAAAGTTAGGCCTTGACAGTATACATGTTGAATCATATGGCGATTTTTTAAATAAAAGATATAAACTGAAATTATCTAAAAAGACAATCCGCAACATCGATTCGAATTTGGTCGGATTGAACAACCTGGAAAAAACTATTGACAATAAATTAGAAAATATCTACAGTTTCAATTTCGACAGATATTTTAGCGAAAACGAATTTGATGAATCTGAAAATATTGAAGCGGTTGTTGCTCTTTCAGGTGGTGTGGACAGCAGTTTTTCACTTATTCTAGCTAAAAAATTAGGCTTCAATCCAATTGCAGTCACTGTTGATCCTGGAACAATAATTCTTCCAAACCAATTCAAAAAGAACATCAGCACTCTGGTCGAATCATTAAATGTCAGACACGAATACATCAAAGCGGATTATTCACAAGTCATAGGAGAATCATTCAGCGGTAGCGTGCATCCCTGCGGAAGATGCTCAAAAAATACCGGAAAATTAGTTAATCAATATGCAAAAGATAACGAAATTCCAATAATTGTCTTTGGTGATATGCTTGCAACAGGTAGTCAATGCATTAATTTACAGGAGGATTCATTATATCGCTTGAACCTTCCGGCAAGTTTAAGTGTTGGCAAGCAAGAGATTAAATCCTTAATCAGAAACTATGATTTGCAGACATTTAAAGGATTTGGTTGTCCTCTTCTTTATGAAGTTCACAAGAAATTTCCACACATGAGAAAATTTTCAATTCAAAGAATATTAAGGGAAACCCGTTCAGGAGCATTAGAACCTGGAGAAGCTCTTGATTTAATCTGGAGTTTTAATAAGGTAAAATGAATAAAATGTGAGACATTAATAGAAGCTGAGCCTTACTTAAGAATTTATTAAGTAATTCTAGAAATATCTCACATGTGCAACATGACCAAGGTCATGTTGACAATACCATTTTTGTCGTTAGGAGTATTTAAAGTTTAGGTAAACCTAAATAATTTTTAAAATTAAAAAAATATAGGAATATTTAAATTCCTTTCTTTTCAAATTCATCGTTTAAGAATACTTTAATATTATCTCTAGCCATATTCACCATTTCAGGTGCAGGACCACCAGGAACGGATCTGATTCTGACATTTTCCGCAGGATTTAAAGCATTCTGGATTAAATCATCAGATAAATTTAATTCATCAAAGCCCAATCCAACTGCAATATCGTCAATGAATTGTGAGGTAATGTCCTCTTCTGCCATATCATTGGCGGTAGCTTCGTTGACTATTCTTCCAACAATCTTGTGAGCGGTTCTGAATGGTATTTCCTTTTCACGAACCATGATATCCGCCAAATCGGTTGCAGTTGCAAAGTTTTTACCTGCAAGCTCAGCGCATCTGTCGATTTTGAATTCAACGGAAAGCATCATTTTGGTTACAATTGACAATGTGTCTTGAGTTACCTTAATTGAATTCCATAGGTGAGGAGTTATTTCCTGCAAATCCCTATTGTAGGTATATGGAATGGCTTTTAGGATTGTTAAAATTGTTACCAATTCACCATTGACAATTGTGCATTTCCCTCTTGCAAGTTCGGCAACGTCAGGATTTTTCTTTTGAGGCATAATAGAAGAAGTTGATGAATACTCGTCCGCCATTTCAATAACGCCGAATTCATAAGTGCTCCATAAAACCAGCTCTTCACATATTTTAGACAAGGTTGTACAAAGTGAAACCATGTCAAATACTGCTTCGGCAATGAAATCTCTTGTTGAAACCCCATCCATTGAATTTTCCAGGTATGCATCGAAACCGAGCAAATCGGTGGTCAGCTGCCTATTGATTGGAAAACTGGTGGTGGCCATTGCGGCTGAACCCAATGGATTTAAGTTAACACGTTTATATGTATCTTCAAAACGTTCATAATCTCTTTTTAAAGCCTGTACATGAGCCATCAAATGGTGTGCAATTGTAATCGGTTGTGCATGCTGCAAGTGAGTGAAACCGATGAAAACATCTTCCAGATGCTCGCCTGCCATTTCATTCAAACCTTCGATGAACTCTAAAATGCCAATCTGGAGCTCAATGATTTTTTCGCGCAAAACCAATCTGACATCACATGCCACCTGATCATTACGTGATTTGGCGGTGTGCATAAAACCGGCTTCAGGACCAATTTTAGAAGTTACATAATTTTCAATAGCCATGTGGACATCTTCAACTGAAGGGTCGAAGACTAAGGCTTCATAACCTTCTTCCTTAAGGCTATCAAGAGCACATAATATATTATCGGCAATTTCCTCATCGATAATGCCCTCATGCTTCAACATTGAAGTATGTGCAAAATTAGTCTTAATATCAGCTTCAAAAAGAAGTTTATCAGCTTCAAGTGATGAAGTGTAGATAGCTGCTTCATCAGTCATTCCAGTCTTAAAACGACCATTTCTAATATTTTCCAAAAAAATCCCTTCTAAAAAATGATTGAAAATAATAAATAAATAAAAAAAAGAAATAAAAGATTTAAAAAAATCTATTTTTTCATTTCAGTGTATCCGCATTTACCGCAAGCGACTCTGTCACCATGGTCAGCCATGAATACACCTTCACCACAACGTGGACAAATTTGGTTTTTTCTTACAATTTTGTCTCCATCTACTTCGTATAAATCAGATTTTCTTACCATTATATCACCTATTCTTCTGCTTCAGCATCTTCTTCCGGTTCTTCTTCCGGTTCAGTATTTTTAGCAATTACATGTTCAGTTTCAATGTAAGTTAAATCATCTACAGTATCATAGACTTTAGCATAACCTAATGCTTTAGGTTCACCGTAGTGTGGTTGTACATTGTCAACAACGATTAATTCTTTTTTAGTGTTTAATAAAGCAACTAATTTGGATTTGATGTCCAATACTTTAGGAGTTGCTTCTCCATCGTAATCAACATAAAACTTAATTTCTTTTCTGTTAAATAATTTATTTTCTTTTTCTTCAATAAATTCAATTTCCATGATAAAACCTCATTTAATTTATTCATTAATAAATCCGTCAATAAGCTTTTGAGCTTTATTTTTTAAATCACCAGCTTTTAAAAGCACTAATCCTTCATTAGGCTGACCATATAGAATGGTAGTTTCCGGATTTGCCATTAAGATGCAAGGAAGAACTGCAAGATCTTCTTCCCCAGCCACTTCAATTACATAACATTCGCCATTGTTAGATAATTCAAGAGCCTCGCCTATGGTTTCCCATAGATCATCAGTTATGGTTCCAGCAGGATTATCGGCTTTTAGAATGTGATCCGCAAGTATAATTTCATGAGTATGATTTTTTCTTTGAATTAAATTATCAATTATACCAATATTAGGATATAATTTGTATTCGGTAAGATTAGCAAAAGTCGCATCACCAACAGAAATTAAAAACTCGGAAGACTTAATTTCGTCAATTGCATCTTCAAAGTCAGGATATAATTTACCTAAAGGCTTTTTGAGATCAATTATTATATCTTTATTTAATTCTGCATCTAAACGTAACACGAAAACACCTTTATCTTACTCTTAAACAATATTCGCCAGGAACCTCGATATTTAATTCACGAGCAATTCTGGACTCTTCAGGATCAGTTATAATCAAAAGACCACTCCAATTGTCTGAAGTCGGATTTCCACAACTAGGACAATGGTCTTTACTTGAAATCATTTTACAAACAGTACAAGCTTTCATTTTTTAACCCTTCACACTTTTTTGTTTTGCTTCTTCAATCCATTCGAATCTGCCTAAGTTATTTTGTCTCATGGTAAGAGGAATTTTGGAATTCCTGTTGTTATCAATATTATTAGTAGATTCGTCTTTTATGGAAACACTGACTGCTCTTGCTCTAACCAAATCTCCTTCATCCAAGGTTTTGTTAGATTCTTTTGCGAGCAATGCTCCCCTTTTGGCATCATAATTAATATAATCATCAGTGACTTGAGAAACATGAATTAAACCGTCCATAGGTCCAATTCTTACAAAAGCACCGTAATCCACAATATCAATTACTTCACCATTAAAGATCTCATGTTGCTCTGGTTTAAAGAAAATAGCTTCGAATACAACATTATGATATGATGCTCCATCACCCATAATGAGTCTTCCTTCACTAATTTCGTCTATTGCATTAACACAAATAAGTAAACCTAGTTTTTTGTCTAAACGACCTTCATAAGTTTCATTCAAGGTTTGAATAGCAACTTCTTCAAGTGGATTTTCAAATCTGTAAGGTGGAATTCTTACAGTATCCTCAATTTTTGTTTTGTAATACAAAATAATCCCTCGTTTTTTTAATAAGTTTAATTAATATTATATTTTACCTTCAACAGCAATATATTTTTTTTGCCTTAAATACACAACTGTAATACCTTTATCTTTTGCACGATTTTTTAATTCAATATCGTTTGTAGCTAATACTTCTGAAACTCTAAGTAACGCATCATCCACAGTTTCGTTTTCAAGTAATGAAATATCCTTTATTTCAACTTTTGAAGAATTAGCTAATTTTAAGGCCAAATTCGCATTCAGCCTTACTTTACCTTTATTATTATTTTTTAAACCCTTCAATTCATTGATAACAAAGCTTGGAGTAGTTAATTTATAAGAAGGTAATTTATTTTCAAGTTCAGTGATAATATCCACATTGAACTGAAAAGGAACCATAAAAAAATTGGTATCAATCACAACTTCTTTAGAGTTCATTATTTACCTCTACTTAATAATACCGTAACCAATTAATCTCCAACGAGCACCGACTCTACGACTTAAAGCGACTCTATCACCAGGGCTTGCGCAAACTGGCAATTTAAGAGTGACATCTACATCATTTTTCTTAGTTGAAGTAACAACACCAATAGTAGTTGTAGTACCACAATTAATCATTAACGGTTCTTTAATCTTAATTGGAGCAACTTCACGCTCTTCTTTAGTACCTACAACACGGTCAAGCAGATTAGCTTCCATTGAGAAAGCATCCAATACATCAGGCAATGTACCTTCTTCACCGGCAACAGTTCCAGACAATGAATCTGATTTTGTTAATGATGGATCTAATTTGGTTGCAATACCCACAAGTCCTCCAGGACCTATTTCTTCAACTTGCTTACCATTTGCCTCAAGACCAATAATCTCTGATTTTAATGTAACTCTTTTACCATTATTGGTAGGACCTGGTCTGATTTCAATAGTATCGCCAAGTTTGAAAGTTCCTTGAACTAATGTACCGCCTATAACTCCACCTTTGATTTTATCAGCGCCGGAACCTGGTTTGTTGATATCAAATGATCTTGCAACATGCATTAATGCAGTGTCATCAACGTTCCTTTCAGGAGGTTGGATTTGCTTAAGCATAGCTTCGATTAAGATATCCATGTTAGCGCCTTGTTGAGCAGATACAGGTATTATTAAAGCATCTTCAGCACAAGTACCTTTAACAAATTCCTTAATTTCATTATAACTTTCAATAGCTCTTTCTTTTGAAACAATATCAATTTTATTTTGAACTACGATAACATCCTTAACACCGATAACATCAAGTGCCATGAGATGCTCTTTAGTTTGTGGTTGTGGACAAGACTCATTTGCAGCAATTACTAACACTGCACCATCCATAATTGCGGCACCAGATAACATAGTTGCCATAAGAGTTTCGTGACCTGGAGCATCAACAAAAGATACTTTTCTTATTAATTCAGTTTCACTCCCACAGATTTCACATTTA
>NZ_SUTK01000047.1 GCF_015062905.1 Methanobrevibacter thaueri | reverse complement strand
ATCAACATATTTGCAAAAATTCTTCCAGAAAACATAACCTTAACAGAAAATAACATTATTGAGTTATTTAAGGATTCGATTGATTATCTTGCAGTACATTTTATATTCATGTGGTCTAAATTAACATTTCAAGAACAAAAAATAATCATTTCTTTACTTGGAAACCCTAAAAGGAGAATTGAAATAGCAAACACTTTAGAGGTTACTAGCGGATCACTTAATAGGCCATTGAATCGCCTGCTTGATTTTGACTTAATTGAATATGTAAATGACAAATACCAAATTACTGACCCAATACTCACCTACTGGCTTCAAAATAGTCATGAAAAGAATGGAATATATCCATTTAGAAGTATTTAATTAGCATTAGTTTTGGATTTGCTTTCAAAAGTTTTTTAATTATTACAAAATAAAGTATCCTAGAGTTCAGAGGTGTTAAAAGATAAGCATGCGAACTATATCATACGTTTTATACGAATTATTCGTATTTTTATCCTTATATTTTAGGTGGATTGTGGTTCTTTTTCAAAAATAGTTAAATGTATGAAAAATAATTGTATTTATCAAAAAACAAAAAGTAGATGAATTAATTATTCATCCAATAATTCAGGATTTTTAGAATTCTTCTTACTAATTACAGATTTGCCGGTTACTGCTTCAAGTTCTTTTCTTGCATTTCCTGCAATGTTCCCACCACGTTTTGCAACATCACGGCTTTCCTCAAAACCATCGGGATTTTCAACTTTACTGATTTCAGTTGTTGATGCTTCTGCCAGCATGTTTAATATTAATTCCATGTTTGTCATGTTGTCTCTTAGGCCTTCTTTTTTAAGTCCTTTGTGTTGCTTGTATTCTTTTGTTGACATTCCAGACCATGCTTTGGATATATCATCAGTTAGAATTGCATATTCAATTCCTTCGTTGACCCCGACCCTATTCCATTCGGCGGTTAGTTCCTTTCTGGTTTCAATAGTTCTCATTCTTTGGGTTATCCATTCTTCGGAGTAACCTTTTTGGCGGTAGGTATTGATCGCCCTTTGCATGGCAATTTCGGGATCTGCTATTTCTTCAAGTCTTTCTTTACCTATTTGGGCTAACCATTGTTTGAATGGTTCTGCTTTTGGTGAAGGGACTGATTGTACGATTCTTAATAATTGTTTAGTGTTAGCAGCATCAGTTTTATAAAATTTATCGTCTGTTGATTTCATTTTAAGTTGTACGATATTTTCGTACAACTGACTTCCTTCTTTTTTAAGTTTTCTTTTTAAGTCAGACCAATACCTTCTAGGATTTTTACTTTCTGTAAGAACCGCAATAACGTCTATTACTGAATAATAGTAATCTTCGATTTCAGGATCCCATTTGGTTCTTATTTTATACTCTTCAAATAATTTTATAGCATACTTTTCATCCATAACATTACCTCCTTTAACTTAATTAAGGATAAATTAATTATTATTATATTAAATTAGGAAGTAAATATAGTTTTTGTTTGAAATTAAAGCAATTTTACAAAGTTAGAGCAATTTTATGAAGTGAGAGCAATATTACACTATCAAACAATAGTATTTTTAAATTTTTAACAGTGTCAAAAAATTTAATTATAACTACAAAACAAATTCTGTATCAGAGTTTCAGTGCTTGAAATCGATAAGTATCGGAACTTTTTTATAAGTTTTATACGAATTATTCGTATTTTTATAGATTTTGTCTTTGGGAAATTTCTTTTATAAAAATTGCTCTACTTTTGTAAAATTGCTTCAACTTTATAATATTGTATTCATTTAAACCAAAAAGCTTATAAAATTTCTAATTTAAAATAATATTAAATTAAATTTTTTAAAATATAAAATAAAGGTTTTTAAAATGAGAGATTATTCTATTGAGGAGGCAATTGAAATAATTAATTCCTGTGATGAATCATTCATGCCTGATACTAAACATTTTGATGTTAGGAATATTCAACGGATTGGAGATTTTGGCTTAATCTTTGAAACATTCTTACACAATCCGTTAATGGGGATTATCAAGCAAGATTACAATAAATTTAGATTATATTTTGAACACAATCAGAGACCTACAAAAGATATATCATTAGTGATAAGTATAAATGATAATAAAGATGTGAAATTTGTAACTGTTATGGAAACTTTCAGAAATCAGAGGGTGAGAAAATGAATAACAAAGTAGTATATGATTATGACCGTCAAGGGGACTCATTATTCATATATTGTATTGATGATTATGAATATGAAGTTTCACTTGAATTAGACAATGATGTGATTCTGGATATTGATAAAGAAGGTAAACCTATTGCATTTGAATTTCTAAATGCATCTAAAATATTCAATCTGGATAAAAGTCATTTTAATAATTTAACTAAAATTACTATTCAATCAATAATCACTGAAGAAGCTATAAATTTAAAAGTCAAATTAGCAGTTCCGGTCCATAATAAAACACAAACTTTTGGAATGAATAGAATCACAACTAATTTAAATGGTATTCCTGCTATTGAATCTGAACTGGTTACAGCATAACATTATTCATTACATCTTAACAACCTGATTTTATAATTATTTAGAAAATAAATTTGTATCAGAGTTGCAATGCTTGAAATCGATAAGTATCTGAACTTTTTATAAGTTTTATACGAATTGTTCGTATTTTTCATCGAAAATACGCATATGAAGAGTTTTTAGTTGAAGAAATACTTAAAAATAATAAAACAAGGATGAGAATCCTTGTGTTCATTGTATTTTTCTAATTTTTTGTTTTCTTCATCATGTACATGTCATTGTTTTCATAAGAGTCATTACTTAAAAAAACATGGTGAAAGTTGAGAATATAAGAACGGTTGGCCTAACAATCAATGGTCGAATAAGATTACATATTTATACTAAAAGAAATATTATAATAATATAGTTAAAATCCATTGCCTGGATTACTTTTTCAGATAGTTCTTTTAGACGTGTATCCGAGTGGTCAAAGGAGTAAGATTCAGGGTCTTATGCATCAGTTGCTACGTGGGTTCGAATCCCACCGCGTCTATTTCTTGTTTTTTAACTTTTTAAGAGTACATTGAACCTTAAATACTTTATATGAACTGTTTTATTAAAGTTTTGGTGGTGGAGAATGAGGTTGCGAACTATATCATACGTTTTGTAGTTTCCATCGTCAAAACATCCTGTTCAAAGTTATCAACTCAAGATAAAAATTGAAGATTTTTCAATTTCAATAAAATTAAATAATAAAAGTAAAATATATTATATATAATATTGGATTTAATCTCTCTAAATTAGAATTGTTGTAATAAATATTCAACTGTTTGAAAAATAGATGAACGAAGTCAATGATTAATATTTATTAGGATTTTTTATAATTTTCATTGAATTATCATTTGATGAATAAAATTGAAAATGAGGAATAAACATGGCTGAAACAATGAAAGCTTGGAGAATTAATGAATTAGGAAAACCTCCTGTATTGGAAGAGGTACCTATACCAGAACCTGGATTTGGCGAAATCTTAATTAAAATGAAAGGCGCTGGAATGTGCAGAACCGACCTTGAAGTTATCGATGAAGGTTTTATCACAGTTCCATTTGAAGGACCATTCACATTTGGTCACGAAAACGCAGGAACTGTTGCAAAACTTGGACCTGGAGTGGACACTGTTGAGGTTGGACAGAATGTCATTGTAGACACATTGCATGCATGCGGTAAATGTCAATACTGTCTTTCAGGCCGTGACAACTTCTGTGAAGTTGCAAGTGCACGTGGTCTTAAAGAAGATGGCGGAATGGCAGAATATATGATTGCTGATGCAAGAGAAGTTGCACCTTTAGGGGACCTTGATCCTACAGAATACGTAGCATTAGCTGATGCAGGTTTATCTCCATATGGAGCTGTACAAACTGCAAAACCATTCATTCCAAACAATGGTACTGCTGTAGTTATTGGTGTAGGCGGACTCGGATTCTACTGTTGTCAATATCTGGCTTTAACAACCTCTGCCCGTATTATTGTAGTTAACAGGTCAGCTGATAAAATGGCTAAAATGACTGATTTCGGTGCTGATGAATTGGTTGTTTTAGATGATAATGCATATGATAAGATTATGGAATTGACCGATGGTAAAGGTGTAGATGCCGTATTCGACTTTGTAGGTAGGGATAACTCTTTACAACTTGCTGCACAAATTACCAAAGGATTAGGCCTTATTTCTATTTTAGGTCTTGGTGGAGGAACACTCCCTGTAAGCTGGACTACAGTTAAACCTGGTGTTATGGTAAGGTTAACACAAGGTGGAACTATCACCGACCTGTATGAGATTATGGACCTGGCAAAAGCTGGAAAAATAACAGTTCAAGCTCAAAAATACCCATTCAGTAAAGTTCTAGAAGCGCTTGATGACTTAAGAAATGGAAGAGTTGAAGGTAGGGCTGTTATTACATTTGAAGAATTTGACGAATGAATTTAAAGGACTTTCAATGTCCTTTTTTTATTTTTTTTGGACAAATCCTAAATAAAATCGAAGTTAATATAATTGACATCATAACTTTTTAGCCCATCAGAATTTTTTGTTAAAGTTTAGTGGTGAAAAATAAGTATGCGAACCATATAGTTCGTAATATACGAACTATTTTGTTCACTTTAAACGAACAGTTCGTATTCTTTTTAGCTTTACCATTATTAAATGTTCATATTTATTGTTATTTTATTAAACACTCGCTTTATTTTCATTTTATAGTTACCTTTATTAAGCAATAATTTTAGATTATATTATAAGCAATGGAGGATTGCCAAATGAACGAACAAAAACCAATACAAATATTCTCAAACTTGAACGATAACGTTGGTGTCAATGTTGTAAAAAGTCCAGTAAAGCTAACAATTCTAGAAATGCTGAGAGACACTGAAATGGAATTTGATGAAATAGTCAATAACACAGGAAAATCAAAATCAACCGTTTCAGTCCATTTAAAAAGTTTAAGGGAAAGCGGAGTAATATCTTATAGACTTCATCCAAAGGATAACAGAAAAAAGATATTCTACATAAACTCAAAATACCTCGGTTCAGTCAACATAACCGAACCTAAGGAGATTGAGGAAACCCAATCAGACTATATAATTAAAAACATCATCCAAAATGATGAGGAATTCTCAACATTACTGTTCCACACATTAAAGGCGATGCTCATTCAGGAAGGAGTAAACATAGATCCAATCCTCCAGGCAACCGGAAACAGCATAGGAAAGTCAATTTTTGGCATGCTATATGATGACGACTTGGATGTTTTCATGGAAAACATTGCTAATTACTGGCAAAGAAAAGGCCTTGGAAAATTAACTTTCAATGTCGGCCAAATAATCAAGGTCACTACATATGACTGTTTCGAATGTAAATTGCTCCCAAGGACAGGCAAACCTGCATGCTTTTTGGACACCGGAATATTGGAAGGGCTATTCAGCGAATTCTTTAATTTGCCCGTTAGCGTAATCGAAATCCAGTGCTATACAATGGGTGATGAAAAGTGTGTGTTTGAGATAGAACCTCAACACATCAAATCATACTAATCATCATCGAATTGGATGATGGTGGTTGTAAGGTAAGGCTTTTCATTTGAAAATCCTTCAATTATCTTTTCATTTTCACGTGTACAGTTCTGTACGGAATATATTTCTTTAGGTCTGTTTTTTTTCTCAATTGTTGATTCCAGCTTGGAAGTGTTTCTAGAAGCCTTCATAAGAACAATTGAATCGCTATAGTCAAGGATTTCTTCCAGTCTGTCGTCAATTTTAGGCACAATTGTTAAAATATCATTTTGCTCAACCAATGCCTTGTTTCTTGCGGCCGCACATGCTGTAAATGATGTAATTCCAGGTATTGTTTCTATTTCATACCTGTCGATCAGTTTTCTTTGCACATATGAGTATGTGCTGAAGATTGAAGTGTCTCCAAGTGTAATGAATGCAACGTCCCTTCCGCTGTCAAGATATTGCGCAATCATTTCAGAAGCGCTGGTCCATATCTTTTCAAGTTCCTTTTTGTTTTCAATCATTGGAAAAATAGGTTCCACTATCATCAATCTTCTATAGTCCTTTCTTTCTTCAAGTATTGGCCTGACAATGGATAATGCAATACTTTCCTTTTCTTTTGATGATTTTGGTGAGAATACTACCGGAACAGTTTTTAAAACTTTAGCGGCTTTCAGGGTTAATAATTCAGTATCTCCAGGTCCCACACCAATTCCAATCAATTTTCCTTTTTTAACCATATAATCACTTTAACATTTTAAATACAATTTTGCAAAATACTTGTCTACTACTTATTTATAGTACTACTTCACTAATATATTTTTGATGTCAAATTCTATGTTTTGTCCAAATTGTGGAATGTTAAAAAGTAATTGCGTTTGTGGAAAATACGATAGAGAAAAACCTAAGGGTCCAACTAACTTATTTAGTTTTTCTAAGCCTAGAAAATCATCCATATTGGATGATGAGATTCCTGAGGTATATTCTGTTGACGATTATCAGCAGGATGAAGGAACCGCAGCGTACCTTAAGGAAA
Organism: Methanobrevibacter thaueri; assembly: GCF_015062905.1. Classification (GTDB taxonomy): domain Archaea; phylum Methanobacteriota; class Methanobacteria; order Methanobacteriales; family Methanobacteriaceae; genus Methanocatella; species Methanocatella thaueri_A. Next base: position 4,403 of record NZ_SUTK01000047.1, on the reverse strand, counting down.
TCTATCCGCATATCGATGATGAGATAATAGCAAATTTCCCATTCGAACAGCCAAGACTTGGACAATTGGAGATTATACAGGATATTAACGATGCAATCAAAAAGGGTTATAAGTATATCATTTTGGAGGCCGGAACAGGTACGGGCAAGTCCGCTATAGCCACAACCCTTGCCAAAATGTATGAATCAGCTTATATACTGACCATGACAAAGCAGCTCCAGTCCCAATATTCCGATGAATTCGCTTTCCCGCTGGTTAAGGGAAGGGGAAATTTCGCATGTTTGCATGGCAATCTGGAGATAACATGTGATATGGGGGACTGCAAGACTGCTCCAACATCCAGCAAGTTTTTCTGCCCTTACGGGGTTGCCAAAAATCCGACTTTGGATGCGGAGCTCGCATTTGAGGATTCATTTGGTGGAACAGTGTTTTACCAGTCAGACGCCCACTGCCATTACTGGAATCAGAAGGCCAATGCAATCAACTCTCCGATAACTCTGATGAATTACGATTATGCAATTGTTGAGCTTAATTATGTAAAGCATTTCGGGACCCGTTCCCTGCTGATTCTCGACGAAGCCCACAACATCGAAAACAAGCTGATGTCAACAATGGAGCTGACACTGTACAACAGGTCTCTTGAAAAGGATATCAGCAAGACAATGTCAGAATCACTTTTGAAGGACGGCGAAATTGAAGATTGGATAATGGAAATCGATGCAATCAGGGAAGCATATGAAGAGATTGAATTAAAGGATTTGAGCAAGAACAAGGCAGACAGAATCAGATCAACAATCGCCCGCCTCAAGACACTTAAGAACAATCTTGAAAAGGAACCTAAAAATTGGGTAATCGACACCGATGAGACAAGCGTCTCCTTCAAGCCGCTGAGGGTTCACCATTATGCCAAAAGCAACCTGTTGAAATATGGTGATGTCGTAATATTTATGAGCGCAACAATCCTGTCTCACAAGATGTTTTCCAAATGGCTCGGCCTCAATCCGAATGAAGTCTATCATATAAAGGTTGACAGTCCGTTTACAAAGGAAAAGAGACCTATCATTCTTAATTTGGCAGGAAAAATGTCTGCCAACAGAATAAAAAACACCGCTCCGAAGACAATTCCGATATTGCAGGAGATTCTAAAGAAGCATGAAGGCGACAAGGGTCTGATTCATACCCACAGCTACAAATGCCAGCAGTACATTACAAACAACCTCTACAATTCAAGGCTGGTTTCCCACACTTCACAAAACAGGGAGCAGGTATTGAACTTCTTTGAAAAGGATGACAATCCGTTGGTTCTGGTATCTCCATCAATGAGCGAAGGTGTGGATTTGCCTTATGACAAGTGCAGATTCCAGGTAATATATAAAATACCATTCCCTTATCTTGGCGATAAGCAGGTCAATATGCGGATGAAAAGGGATAAGAAATGGTATGCCTATAAGACTGTCATGACATTGATGCAGGCTTACGGGCGTGGTATGAGGGCAGAGGACGATTCATGCTACACATACATAATCGACAGCGACATCAACATGCTGTTCAAAAGCCCTATGTACCGGTCATTGATTCCGGACTTTTTCAAGGAAGCTGTTGTTCGCGTTAAAAAATAAGCGGACCTGGAGGGATTTGAACCCTCGATCTTGGGATCCGAAGTCCCACGTCATTCCTAACTAGACCACAGGCCCCGTATTAGAAATATAATTTTTTTTATTCTTGTCTTTCTTTTGAATCTAGTGTGATTATCGGTACTTCCTCAATATCTTCAACTTCGGCAAAAATGTCATCGATTGATTCGCTTTCAAGTTTTGCATGCTCATATTCGATTTCTTCAATTTCCTCTTCAGTCAAAGTCTTTTTTGCAGGAGGCAAATCATCGATATTATCCTTAAATTGCACTTTTTTAGTAGAAGCAGTAGGTTTTTTGAGAGAAGTCTTCAAATCATTAACGTCAAATTCTCCTATTTTGTAAGCGTCTTTGTCTAGGGGAATTTCGCTTTTTGGCATCGGTTTTTGTGACGGTTCTTCATTTTTGGTGTTGGTGTTGTCTTTTTTTTCATTATCAATGGAATCTATACTGCTTGTAATCTTCTCAAAAGGATTTTTAATGTTAAACAATCTGTATATTCCATAGATTAGCAAGAGTACTCCTGCTATTAAGAAAACAACAAACATAAAACTACTTTCACCAGCAACAACATTGTCAATTACCCTGTCACTGCGTGATTGGAATATGAATATTGATATGATGACCAGTATTATTCCAAGAACTGAACTAATGATGGCCAGAATGGATCTGCCTCGAACTTTTGCATTTATTGCATTATCGAAGTTTTCACTGATTTCTCCGACTAGGTCTCCTTCGAAATCATCATATTCATCTTTATCGGAATCAATACTTTTTGGAGCTTTGATAATATAATCTTCATTGATTGGGGTTTCTTCTAAATTAATAGCATTGTTGTATTCATCATTAGGACGATATATGAATTCGTCATCAATTTCCGGAACTTCAAAATCATCTTTGTTCTGATTAAGATAATCGATTAACTCACTGTCTTCCTCAATTTGTTCGTATGATTCGTCAGTGACATTGTCAATCATATCTTTCAGATTTGAAATACGATGCTCTTTTTTAGAATCTTTCATGAGAAAACCTCAGTCATAAGCTCTCCATTTATGTTTACATTTTTCACATTCGAAAAAGCGTGTTGGAGCTTCATCTCCACTACGGGTTTGTTTTAATTCATAATAAGCTTTATCATGGCCGCATTCAGGGCAAATTTCTTTTATAGTTGAACGCATATCTTCAACTTCACCTAAATCCTTTACGGTTTCTCTAGCTTCATGGTCCCCAATGGAAACATTTTCGTACTTGTCGGTATTTTTTTCCTCATCTGTGTATCCGCAAGTATTGCAAGTTAAAACACCATTTTTTGGAAACATGATAGATTTACATTTAGGACAAAATTCCATTTAATCTCCTCAATTGAATTATATGTAAATAATATTATTCTTAATCTATTTAAATATATAACCTAAAAAACCTATTTTATGGCTTTTTTCAAACAATCATTAATTATTTGTCTGTGGTCAAAGGCAATGTCAATTTCACCGATTTCATCATATGAAAAAATACCGATTTCTTTTGCATCACTGTCCGCTTTCATAGCACTTAAATCTCCTTTTGCAGTGAATGCAACGGTTACTGTGTGGCCCCTTGGGTCCCTGTCCGGTTTGGAATAAACGTTGACCAGATCAATCAGTTCCACGTCTATGCTGGTTTCCTCTTTGGCTTCCCGTACTGCTGCGGTCTCTACACTTTCACCATATTCAACAAATCCTCCCGGAAGCGCCCAGCAGTTCTTGTAAGGATCATTCAATCTTTTGATTAAAATAAAATTAAAATCATCATCAAAAATAAATATGTCGGCTGTTAGGGAAGGGGTTTTGTATTTTGACATCAAACCACATTAAAAAAATAAATTTTGAAGCTATAAAGCTTCATCAATAAGTTGTTTAAAATCAGAACTTTCTTTTTGTAATTCTTCTGCTGCCTTTTTCAATACGCTTCTAGGCCTTTTTCCCCTTTTGGTCTTAATTGTCATTTGTGGCTTTCCAGTAAGAGGGTGATCGATATTGTAAACAGCATATTCAACATCTGGATCTTGCATTAAGACATGTCTTAAAGCATTGAAAACTCCGTGACTTTCATCTTCAACTTCAAAAGTGAGTTCTAAAGTTTTATCCTCAATAATTTTAAAATTTTCCATTTTATCAACCTTAATTAATCATTAACATAGTTTTTAGAGACTTTACGTCTTTCTTTTTTGTTACAAGTATTGCACTGAAGCTCATTATCTTTTTGTGTAGTGTGCATGAAATCTCTACAACGGGTGCACATTGCCTTTAGGACTCCACAATCATCGTCAACTGTTCCTAAATCAACATTGTCTCCAGTTATCTTAACAACTTTTGCTTGAATGATGTCTCCAATTCTAAAAGCATCAGACAATTTTTCCAAATAATCCTTTTTAGCTTGTGAGATGTGTATGGCTCCCATATAAGGTAATGCCAATGGTCTGCCATTGTCTTTCATACATTCGATTTTCACATTTGCCCTTTGAGGTTTGATATCAGTTATTTGGCCATAAACGGTATCTCCCACTTTCAAAAGAGCTGGTTTTGCATCTGACACAACAGAAATAACCTTCATTTTTTGATTAATTTTAACATTTCCAAGCACTGCTGATTTGATGTCGCCATCATCGTCATAAGTACCTTCCCCTGGCAGATATTGCTCGATTATTCCTAATTTATCTCCAGGCATCACTATTTTTTCGTCTTCTATACTCATATTAAAATCACCAAAAATATAAAAATTTCTTTAATATAAT
>NZ_SUTK01000046.1 GCF_015062905.1 Methanobrevibacter thaueri | reverse complement strand
CAGTTCTTGAAACCACATCTGTTTTAATGTCCCATGAATGAGAAATTTCATCCCTAACAAAGATGTAACATCGTTTTATATAATCCAGATTATCTTCAGATTGATTCATCAATTCCCGAACCTTATCCTGAAAAAGAGGATTCATGTAATCAATGCTTGGTGTTTCCATCAAATATTCTTCCATGCCCTTCTCACCCATATTATAATAGATTAAAAGTAAAATTAAATAAAAATATTGTTTTATTAATTTAAAAAACTTTGAAAAATGGATTTTGCCCGTATACTATACAAAATATAATGTACTTATACCTGTTTTCTTACTATAGGCTACATTAAAATTACAAAAAATTTAAAAAATAGTGAAAATAAAAAAATAAAAAGAGATAAAATTATCTTGATGGGATAATAATATCTCTTTCACCAGATGGCATGAATTCCCTTAAAGCTCCTTTAGCGATTTCTTTTCTCACATGTCTGAAATCGAATGTATTATTATCGTCTGCGAAAGCGATTTTAATTAGAGGATTTGTACAGAATGCATCTCCTCTTGCGGCATGAGGCGCTTGGGCAATTCCTGCATATTCTGGTTGGTGACCTACATTCATTGCATAGTTCGGATAGTTAGGCCCTCTTAATTCATGAATTAAACCTTCATCACTTCTAACTGATAAAGAATTGGCCGCACCGGCCTGATCTTGTAAGTCATAACCATAAAATCCAAGTCTGGAATGAGCTTCTTTATGCAAAATCATACTTAAATACCAACCGTTTACACCGGCATTTGAATTTCCTGTAGCAAAAGCCGCAGAACAACCTGCCGCTGCAGATACCACAGATGCCCTTTGTGAACCACCAAAGTGTGTTTCCAAGAGTGTAGGTATCTCATATTGTTCCAATCCATAAAGGGTCACTTCAGTGGAAATGTCACGTACTGTATCCATACTTAATTCTGCCTGACACAATCCATAGTTATCTTCCACATAGTCCATACCATAATAGATAAAGTCATCTAAGATATCATCAGTATATGTTGCACTAGCGTATTGGGTGAATCCCACTCCTCCGGACATGTATGAGCCGAGCCATACTTGATCATATAATGCCGCACCAGCAGCAATAACCTCTAAAGTTATCTCAGCAGGATCATTGGAAATTCTTGAGGTTTGAACAATATCAGCCAATGTACCGAATGCCACACCACCAGGTTCATTAGGACCTCTTGCACGTCTAGCAGGCAAAAATGCTGCCATACCAATAACGTCAGCGTGTTTTGCAGCATATGAAAAGTCTGCAATAGCTGCTTCACCTGCACATAATTTATATGCATTAATGAAACTCATACCAATTTGCATAGCTGACCATCTTGAAACGGTACCTCCGTCACAAGCTCTTACGACAAGTGTAGGAACTTTACTTACCTGGTATGTTTTATTTCCAACGTACTTTTTAAGCATTTCCGCTTGATCTTCCGGAAACTCTTTGTTAATGTCAATTAACACTCTTTTATCCAATTCATCAGCCAAATCATCATTACCTGTGAAGATTTTAGCATAACAATCGTCTACAAGACCAGGATGCACTTCAACCATGTGTTCTTGAACTACTGCTCCTCCTGGAAGTGCGTGGTTAATGTTTTCCATATACTCGTTGATTGTTTCTGGAGTTACTTCAACACCCAATCTTTCTTGCAATACTGAGTGAGCTGTATCCATTCCCACGATAATGGTTCTTTTAATATCATCCACCAATTGTTGGATAGCTGAGTTGTTACAGAAGTGTAAGTCGTCACCTTCAACATAATCCTCAGTGCCTGAGATTTTATATGCCATCAATTGCCTTTGACCTAAAGGCACTCCAATGTCTGGATTATAGAAAGGCATGTTTCTTTCTTTAGCTAGCTTTTCAGCTGCATCGTTGAATTCTCTTTTTCTTTCAGATTGCTTCCATCCATCAAAGCAGTAGAAACTGGTGTGATCACTTTCCTGGTCTTCTCCTTTAAACTTATTATTTAAAGCTTCTAAAAATTTTTTATCTTCCAAAGCCATTTTATTCACCTAATTTCTTTTTCAAATCTTTAGAAAATACTCCTAACCCATATCCGCCTTTGGTACGTGCTGTATGAATATTTTCAACGACATCAAGTGCTTCCTTATCTTGTCTCATACCGACATTATCTTCCCTGTAAATAGTTGTGATTTCCTTCAGATACTCCTCATCCAAAGGTGCACCGACATCAACAGTTTCATCCAATGGACGACCCACTTGGTCTTTAACATAATAAACATGCCCATCTTCCTCATTGAAGATGTATCTTTGAAGACCATCAAACATCAAACCGTTTTCATCCAATCTTAATGAGTGTCCATGCACTGTTGCTCCCCTCATACCTGATCTTGCAGGGTCAAAGATATCAGTTTCAATTAATTCCTTAGAAATTTTTTCTAAATCTTGTTCTCTTATTTCAATAACCTGTCTTCCGGATAATGTACCTGTATCCACTCCCCTATATCTCCACATGTAAGTTCTTGCCCTATCATAAGGCTGTGCCGGAGCATTGTACATTGAATCAGCAAATTGAATATACCTGACCCTAATACCTTCTGCGGCACCAGGAGTAGGTTCTACAATACTTTTAATAATATCCCCATCATCTTCCATTTCAGCTAATGGTGGATGAACTGTTTTATAACTTTCACCAGGATTTCTATGACCTAATATTTTTACAATACCCTCGTCAGAGACTTCCCTTATCTTTTTAAATTTATGCTCTGGGTTCATGTGCTTTCTTCTATTTTCAGCAATTTTTGTTTCACCAGGGCCAAATTGTGCTTCATATGTCATAAATTCACCATAAAATTATTTTATAACTTTTACCGTTTCAGAACTTCGTGCACTAGAATCAACTAAACCAATGTAACGTTTGTCAATGTGATTTTCAAAACTTTCACCATATTTCAAGTAATCGGAAATTGTGCTTTTTATTCGAGTGAATCTTCCAACCAATACGGTAAAATCACATGGAATGTTTTCATCTAAAATATCCTGTAATTTTTCCATGAAATCGTTGAATTTAGTAATATCCACAGTTATAATGATATCTCCAACCATTATTCTTAAATCCACATCATTTCCCTTAACCTGAATTGTTTTTCTGTCCGTATGATTTACTTCATGACCTTTACCCGGACCATAAAATACCTTTTTAGGAAGTGACGGGCCATGTATCAATACCCTCATATTCCCTTCCAATTCATATATTTCATTTAGAATTCTTTCACTGGTGTCTGGTTTTAAAAATCTATTTGGAATGATCTTAATATCAATTACATTAACTTGTTTTGATTCATCCATGAAAAACACCTTAAATTTTATCTTTAATTTCTCCTGCAACCTTGGCCACATTTGGAATTGGGTTTCTGAGATTGTCAATAGTACCATATACAATTCCAATTAATGCAGATGTTCTTTGAACTGAAAACATCTGAGTTCCTGCATCCAAACACATTGCAGCTGATGCACAAGGAATTGCAGTTCCTTTTGCATGTCTTGTTACTACGTGGTTTCCGTGGAAGGTACCCGGTCCCCCACCACCATAAATTGAATGGGAGAAGAAACTAAATCCTACACCTACACCTTCAGTTCTACCATAATCTACCCCTGGAAGGCCTGTCTCATATTCCAACATGTCATTATAATATAATACTGTTGAAGCTACACCTTGAGCAGCTCTTGCAGCCCCTACATTAACAATGACGGCAGCAAGTAAACCTGCAGCAGCATATGCATTCCACAATGCCCAGTCAACAGGCTCATACATATTATATCCAGAAGGCATCTTTTTGGCAACCCTAATGACATTGTCTTCAATGGCCCTTCCGACCAAAGATTGAATTACAGTTCCAACAGTTCCCTTACCATTTTCTTTAACTATGTCAAATACCAAATTATCCGCATTTAATCCCTTATATGCCATTGTCAACAAATGCATTCTTTCAAACGCTCCTGTAGCATCACCAGTTTCAATCATTGCAGTTTGTTCCATGATTGAAGATAATGCTGCGGCATTTAAAGTTTGCTTGTTTGTAATGGCGACAACATGGTTTGCCATAACGTTTCTTAAACCGTATCCTAATCCTTCCAATAACACAGGAGGACCTAAAAGTGCACTGATATTTGCACCAGAAAGGTCAACAGTTCTCGGATATGCCCCCATTACAGCAGTTTTGATTGTTGATGCATCAAACATGTTAACCTCAAAACTGTCAATAATGGCCTGAATGGTTGCAGCACCAGTCTGCATTGTTGAAACAGAATAATCTGCAGCAACATTTAAACGTTCAAATGGCAATTGAACCAATAATTGTTGGCCATCATTGATTTGTTCAACGTTTGTGTCGTCATCCTCATTAACGCGAAGAATCTTTTTAATTTTATCTGCAATTACATCCGCATTTTCAACAATGTCCAAATCCAATTCCCTACCGGGAATGTATGTTGCTTTTCCACCCATTGCGGCATTTTTTAAACCTTTTTCAATACCTGCCAAATTGACTGCACAAGATCTTTTAATATCATAAATCATTTCCTGTATAGCCGAATTCTTAAGTGGACTAATGGATTCCAATGGTACGGATTCCTCAAGGATTTTTCCATCAGGTCCGTACAAATCTAAATTATCATCATAAATTTTCATACTATCCTCCTAAAAAAAATTTAAGAAAATAGAAAACCTTATTCCGGTTTACTAATCAAATCAGTTTTACAACCTAGGTTTCCTTCTTTCATGTGAGGGGTTCTTAAAACAGTGTCGTTGGATTTTTCGATTTCTCTTGCTTCTTGTGCTAATTTAGCAGCACATGCAGCCATTTCATGAGCAGCAGCCACTAATGGGATGAAGTTTTCGAAACCTTTGGTCATGAAACAACCTTTCATGTCCAAATTTGCAACGGCACCTGCCATTTCATATGCAGCAATAGCTTTTGCTTTTGCATATGGGTTTGCAAATCCGCCAGCTTCTGCAGCCTTTTCAGCAGTGACAATGAGTTTAGGCAACTCGATTTCACCAGCTTCTGCCTGTTCGATTACGGAATCAATGTTTTTTTGGACCAATCTTAAAGCACCGGTTTCAGCTAATACTTTTAAGATGTCAGCATTAAATATTGCCATTTCAGTTGGGTCTAACCATTCTCTTTTTGCACCAATCATTGGGTCGGACATGACAATGATGTAACCTAATCCTTGCTCATCCATTTCATCTTTCTTGCCTTTACCCGGTGCGTCACCAACGATAATAGCAGGAATATCTTTTTCAGATAAGATTTCCCTTGCCTTAGCAGGTCCTGGTGCTCCTGGGTTTGGGCTGATGAAGATTGCGAAGTCAGGTTCGAAAGCGTCTATTTTAGGTACGACGTCTTCAACTTGTTCTGGGTTCATTTTTGCTCCAGATCCAAATGTTCTTACATCAATATTTGGTCTGTCAGCTCGTTCATCTAACAATAAGTCAATTACCGGAGAAGTACCGATATTTCCACTTTTAATTATTGCTATTTTTACAACCATAGTATCACATTTTTTTGCTATTATTTTTTCATTAAATAAAAAAATAAACTTGAAACAAATTCACTTGTTAAAATAAATCAGATATACATTCAATACAATTGTAGACAACTAAATATTTCATTAACTTAAAACACTGATGAGTTAAAGGATAAAAAGATGAGTGAATAGTTATTTAAATAACTATTCAAAACTCATATGGCTAGCTATATATTAGCTATAGTTTGATGATCATAATCTAATGAATTACTGTTAAAGTCCTATGAAATTCCGCCGTTGTCCTGGAATTATTTTAATCAACCTCATAATCCATACTTAATTTTATTCGCAAAATTCGAATCCTTTTCATCCAAATAAATTACTTTCATTTAATCGGAACCATTTATGGAAAAAGTTCCGCATTTATCTTATACATAACAGATTTCATTCATATTAGTTAGAGAGCATCATGAATATGTCCGATATCTAAATTTGAATACTTATCCTTTGACAAAATATGAATTGCATCACAAGTTATAGAAATCATATCCATTAAAACATTACATGCAATAAAATATTATTTGATAAACATATTGGCTTATTCATCAAATAACTTAAATTTAAAATTCCGCCGATTAAATTCAGATTAAAATTTTCATTTGATCAGTGTTTATAACTTCAACAAACCAACCAACATCTAAATTTAAAATGGGATTATGGAATTCATATCATCTCTAATCAATCCAATTGCGCATGTAAATTTCCATGACACCCTCCACTATTTAATAACAATCAAATAATTAGATTCCCCAATAAAAATCATCTGATTTTTCATAAACAATCCAATATTTAATAACAATTGGATAATTAGGCATCTAATTAAATAATCTAATTAATCATGGGAGTAATAATCATATAAATGTTACTAAAGTATTAACTTTAATTTTTAAAGCCCATTTTTAAAAACAAGGATTTTAAAGCATTTAAATTTTTTTAAAAGAAATGAAATTATTATATGACAAATTTATTAAATTGAGACTTATTCATTTTAATTAAGTAATATTTTTTAAAAAATAATGAAATTACATTATTAATTACCAAATAAGAAACAAACGAATTTAATAATGTTAAATTATAAAAATCCAATAATAATCCATTTTCAAATTATGAAAGTAACATAAGAATACAATTGGATAATATAAAAAAAATTACAACAATATTAAATTGTAATACTTTTAATAAAATTATTACTACTCTAAAACATAATAAAATATTCAAAAGTAATACTATTTGATGGGAAATGTCAATCATATCAAGAAGTTTTAAAAAAAAACGATTATGAAAAATGCCAAAAAGACCTTTAAAAATGAATATTGGAAAAAACCCTTTTTTATGAATAAAAAACACGGATACTTGCTTAAATTTTAATATAATCAATGTTAATCAAAAATTAATAAGTCCTCAAATCATTAAATTGTTGTTGCCCGTATACTATACAAAATATTTAGTACTTTCAGCTCTCAAATTATACTATACAACTAAGAAGCATATATATTTTTATTACTTTTATTTTACCCTTTATTTCAGACTCTTTCAAAAACTTTGTTGATTTAAAATTTGAGATAAGTTAGTTCTGAAGTATTCTTTTGACCGGTTTGTCTAAGATCAGAGTATATGATTGTTTTATATCAAAAAAATATACTGCAGAAGATAATAGATTTATTAGAGATAGAAAAATGACTCAAAAGAATATACTCATATATTCTTACTCAAAGAAGCTGTACCACATATACGGAAGCGATAAGGTTTTTTCATAATCATGCTGCCGAATGATTTTCAAACGATTTCTAGCCAAGCAATTGGAAAACAAAGAACGTATATTGACCAGAAACTATTTATTCAAAATGAGTATGAAAAATTTCATCTGAAAAATCTTAAGTTTCTAGGAATGATATAAAACAATCATTTATCATATAAAATATCTTCAGTATTAACTATTCATCCTTTTAATAGTCAATAATTGCAAATATCCTTTTGATACTTGAAAATGCAGTTTCAATAGAAACCATTGATGTGCTTAGTTTCTTAATAGGTTTTGTCATTAATTGCCCATACATGATAATCGCCAATAGGGTTCCCAGCTGTATTTCATTAACTGATAAAAGATAAACCCCCGCAATATAGACAGTTATATTACTTACATTTGTTAAAAAGGTTGTAATAGGCTCCATAACATTAGTAACGTTTCTGGATTTTATATAATTATCAATTACAGTTTGATTGATTTTTTTAAACCCTTTTTCATGGAACGAATGACGATTTGACAGCCCTCTTTCAAAATAGCTCATCAATCGGCCCAACTGCTTTTGATGACCATCATAATGAGCTCTAGATTTAACGTCACATATATAAAAGCAGAGGATATAAACCGGCAATATAACCAAATAAACCAGGCCCAATCTAACGTCTGTCATCAAAATAAATACCCCTACAAGGACTATCGATAGGATTTGTGCAAAAATTTCAGAGATACGTGAAGAAACGAACTCCCTGATGTTCATCACATCATTGTTCAATCTGGATAGAATCTGACCCTTTGAATTTTCCTGAATGAACCCTGAACCGATAAGGTCAATCTTGTCAAATAATTTCATTCTTAAATTATATGCAACCTTTTCACCGGTAATTCCCATAATTCTCTTTGGAGTCAACTTAAACAGATACCCTACAGAATATAATGCCAGCAACAAGGCAAGATTGGTGTAGATGGCAACATCGTTAGATGAATTCACGTTAGAACTCAATAAATCAACCGTCTTCTCTGCAACTTTAGGAGCATAAACCATACACAACGTGGATGCCGTAAGTAAAATCATGGATATTATTGTTTTGGCCTTATCGTCTTTCAATATTCTACAAAATTTTTGGATGAGGTCTTTCCTTTCAGCCCATAAGCCCTTATCCTCACAATTAATATCTCCCTCAGCGATTTCTATTTCTTTTGGATAATCATTTGTGTTTTCAGATTTTATGATTTTATCTTCAAGATTCAGAACTTCCTCTAAACGCACGGAAGTGGCATATGCACGTGGCCACCTGTCAATTAGATTTGGAACAAATGTCAAGGTAGAAACAAAGTAGGCAACATATATCAGAATAATAAATGAATCAACAACACTGTCAGTTTCAAAGCCAATTGTATATCCTGAATTAATCATTGCAAATGTAATCAAAACAATAGCATATAAACCCCACAATAATACTGGCCCCAGGTAATATTGACTTAAGATATACTTAACATTTTTATCATAGGAATTCTCACATGCATTTTCAAATTCAACTTCATACTCCTGTTTATTAAATGGAATCCTGCAGGCAATATCAGTAATCTTAGACAGAAACATCAGGTTTAACTTCCCATATGTCTTTTTAGCTCTGAAAAATATTTTAACAATTTGTTTCATTCTAAAAATTACGATTATGGAAAGAACGCCAACAAATGACAGGAAGAATATTGCATAAGTCCCATCAATCAATGCCATTTCATATATAATTGCTACGAGTGTAACTGGAATCAGCATTAATTGTGTGAGTATTATCACTATAAATCCCTGTTCCGAGGACATTCCTCTGGTCGACCGCGTGGTTAGCCCTGAAATTTTAAAGTTAGCAATCTCCTCATCAGGCAAGTTCATTAGAATATGAAATATTTTCTCACGTATAGTACATGCCGCTTTTGAAGCCACTCTTGTTGAGAGAAAAGAGACGATATAAATGGAAATCATCACAAAGGCAGTATACACTAGCATACATAATCCTGATTTGAAAAGCAAGTCTATTTTCTGTTCTTTAACTCCGGTTAAATCCTTGCTGAACAAATCAATTATCTCCATTTGAAAAAATGTCTGAATAATCAGCAATGCGAAAATAATTAATATTGTTTTCCATTGGAATTTTAATGCATCACTCAAAAACTTTTTCATAATAATAATTTAGTTTTTAAATAATATATCTTATTAGTTCACATGCATACAAATGAAAATTACATAATGTAAAATAATTATATTTAAAAAGAATAATCATTAATATTTTCCTTATTTCCTCGAGCATCAAGCCAGACCCATTTATTCGAATATTTTATATACAAAATGTTTAAGGCATGGATCATATAACTTTCATTTACATCATCTGCTCTTGTAAGCAGTTGATAACTGATGGCTGATGAGATTTGATTTGCTCTTAGAAATGCTCTAGAAGGCATAATTTTGTCCACATATTCCCGTTTTATTTTTAAGCACAACACTGGCAGTTTTTGAAACTATATTTGTTCCAATATCCCCGGAATGATGAATTTCATCTCTAACAAAAAGGTAACTTCTTTTGATATAATCCAAATTATCCTCTGATTGATTATTTAATTCCTGAACCTTTTCTTGGGATATGGAAATTCATATAATCAATGCTGGAGTTTCTATCAAATATTCTTCCATTTAATTGCTCACACCATTGTAATTGGTTAAATCTAAAATAAAATAATAATATTGTTTTATAAATCTAAAAAACATCTTAAAAGGGATTTTGCCCGTATACTAACTCTCTTGAATCATTGCTAGAATACCCTTCGCTCCTCGAGTAACCCTCGAAACGGGCAGCCTATCCAATGCTGGGTTTCTTCTAATCATCGACAGCTAAAACTTTCCTCATAAAAGGACCGTAGGCATTGGTCAAAAAATGATACGACAATAAATAATTTATTAAAAATAATATTTAACTATTTCTTAAAAAACTAAAAAAAGAAAAAAATAATGTAAATTTAAACAACCAGGTCGATTTTTTCAGATAATTCCTTGTATCTATTGCGAATTGTAACTTCAGTTACACCAGAAATTTCAGATACTTCCTTTTGGGTTTTTCTCTCACCAAGTAAAAGAGATGCAATATATAACGCTGCTGCTGCAACACCAGTAGGTCCTTTACCTGAACTTAAACCAGACTTAACAGCTTTGTTAATAATTTCAATTGCTTTAGCTTGGACTTCACCAGACAAACCTAATTTGCTGGCAAACCTAGAAATATAATCACTTGGAGATGTTGGCTTTAATTTGATATTCAACTCCCTTGATAAAAATCTATATGTTTTTCCAACTTGTTTTTTGGATACGTTTGAAGCAATTGCAATTTCATCCAATGTACGGGGAATATTGCAACGTCTACAGGCAGCATACAATGCAGAAGCCACAACAACTTCAATACTTCTTCCGCGAATGAGTTTATTTTTAGCAGCACTCCTATAAATAATGGCTGCATCTTCCCTTACGCTTCTTGGAATGCCCAATCTTGATGAATCACGATCAAGTTCACTTAAAGCAAATGCCAAATTTCTCTCTCCAGCACCAGAAACACGCATTCTTTTATTCCACTTACGCAAACGATAAATCTGAGCTTTATTTCTTTCTGGAATCTTATGCCCATGAATATCCTTATCTTTCCAATCGATAGTTGTATTTAAGCCCTTATCTGATATGGTATAAGTTAATGGGGCTCCAGTTCTAGTACGCTTATCTCTTTGTTCATGGTCAAATGCTCTCCATTCAGGACCATGATCAATTAAATTTTCATCTAAAACTAGACCACAGCGAGCACAGCAAACTTCCGCTCTGGAATTATCGACAAATCTCTCTGTAGAATTACAAACCGGACATGCTTTATGTTCCTCATGGCTGAGAATA
>NZ_SUTK01000045.1 GCF_015062905.1 Methanobrevibacter thaueri | reverse complement strand
ATTGGCTATGAAATTTGAATTATAGATTAATGCTTTACCAGCCTGAGAGTTTATTGCACCACCAAACCCAGCATAATTACCTGTAAAATTACAATTCAAAACAGTGACCGTTTTCTGATTAAGAATTGCACCACCAACCTCAGCAGAGTTATTTAAGAAATTACAATTTTTTACAGTAGCATTGCCGTTTTCACTTCCAGAATAGTAAACAAATATTACCCCTCCATAACCTGCATTATTTCCGGTGAAATTACAATCTTCAATCAGAGTGGAAGGACCGGCATATACAGCACCACCTTCGCTTCCATGGTTTTCATTAAATTCTGTATTCCTTATTGTTACATTTGCTATACCACAAACAATTGCTCCGACATCGCCGTCATTTTTAGAAAATT
Organism: Methanobrevibacter thaueri; assembly: GCF_015062905.1. Lineage (GTDB taxonomy): Archaea > Methanobacteriota > Methanobacteria > Methanobacteriales > Methanobacteriaceae > Methanocatella > Methanocatella thaueri_A. Next base: position 11,148 of record NZ_SUTK01000045.1, on the reverse strand, counting down.
TACTGTCTTCAATGAGCACTTTTGCTTGCCCGTTTATATAAACTGCTCCACCTTCATTATATACATAATTGTTTTTGAATTCAGTATTGGTGATTACCATTTCGTTATCTTCGTCGAATTGCTCGGCATAAATTGCTCCGCCCCTACAAGGGTCGCTACTACCACCACTAAACTCAATTTTACCATCTTTAAATGTGCAGTTGTTAATGATTTGGGTCGAATGAGCAGTATTTAGTGCACCACCGATTTTTACAGCACTATTTTTGTCGAAAACTGTGTTTTCAAGTATCAATGTGGCATTATGAGCGGTTATTGCACCACCATAACCGGCACTATTCTCTTTGAATTCGGAATCGATGATTCTGATTGGGTCGGTTGATTTTACATAGATTGCTCCACCATTACCACCATCATTCACTATACGATTATATACGAATGAACAATTGAATATGGTGATATTTGAAGATTCCTCAATATATAAAGCTCCACCATCAACTTTAAGTTTATCGTAGCCAGAATTATAGAATTTTATGTTTTTCAATGTGACATTGTTTGCATTTATTATATGGAATACCCTAGTTTGCATTTCCCCATTGATGAAATGGCCGTTACCGTCAATGACTACATTGTCCCGGTCAATGAGAATGCCCTGAGGAAATAACCCCTCGTCAGTACTTTTATTATATTCATAATTAAGTGTAAGGTCTACATTTCCAGCATCAGCAATTGTCGCGTTCAAGTCTCTAAACGTATTTCCATTTAAATTTCCACTGCCAGGTTCCGTTGTTATCTCATTTTCAATATCAGCGTCGGACGATACGGTTTCCTCGCCCGCATCATCGTTTGCGATGACATCCGTATCATTCAAGTCACTGGCAGAAATTGCTGTCAGCGAACATAAAAGAACGAATAATATTGAAAAAACAAGTAATAGTTTTTTATGCTTCATAATAATATTTTCATTAATAATGCATATATAATTGTTGTCAACCAAAAAAATCAGCTAACATCTTGACACTGCCATGCCAAATACCATCAAACTAATACTTTTTATATTACAAAAAACATAATCTATTGTAGTATAAAACTTATTCTTATTATTATAATGGTGAATATAAATGACACATTGGATTGAAAACATAGCTAATGAATTGAGTAAAATGGACGTAGAGGAGCATGTCATTGCAAGCGGAACCTCCATTTCAGGTTCAATACACATCGGAAACTCTTGCGACATATTTGTAGCTAACGGTATCGGAAAGAAACTAAGAGAAAAAGGAAAGAAAGCTAAAACAATATGGATTGCAGACGACCACGACCCATTAAGAAAGGTTCCATACCCTTTGCCTGAATCATACGACAAATACCTGGGCATGCCATACTCAATGATTCCATGTCCTGACGGATGCTGTGCAAACTTTGTGGAGCACTTTGAAAAGCCGTTACTGTCCGTGATGGACGATTATGGAATTGAAATGGAAACAAAATCCGGTTTTGAAATGTACAAGTCCGGAGTATATAACGATTACATCAGAACATCCCTGGAAAGAGTTGAAGAAATCAAGGAGATTTTCAACGAATACAGAAGAGAGCCTTTGGCTGACGACTGGCTGCCATACAACCCTATCTGTGATGAATGTGGACGCGTAAACACCACATATGCCTACGACTATGACGGCGACATCATAAAATACAGATGTGAATGCGGCCATGAAGGCGAAATGGACATCAAATCCGGAAACGGTAAGCTCACATGGAGAGTAGAATGGGCTGCAAGATGGAAAATATTCGGAACCACTTGCGAACCTTTCGGAAAGGACCACGCAGCAAGCGGAGGATCCTACGATGTGAGCAGCGTAATATCCGAAAAGATCTTTGACTATCCTGCACCTTATCCAGTGCCATACGAATGGATCACACTTGACGGCGAAGCGATGAGCAAATCCCACGGAGTCTTCTTCGCTCCTGAGGAATGGCTGAAAATCGGCCCTGCAGAAAGTCTTCACTATTACCTCTTCAGGTCAAAGCCTATGAAGGCAAAGGACTTCTCACCTAAAATGCCCTTCCTTGACTTTATCGACCAGTTCGACACTGTTGAAAAAGTGTTCTACGATGAAGTTGAAGCTCCATCCGAAAAAGAAGGCAGAAAATTCAAGGAAATCTATGAGATTGTCCAGATGGAACCTGGAAGCCCATTACCTTTCAGACCGCCTTTCAGATTCCTGGTCAACGCTTATCAGATTGCCGGTGACGATTTGGAAAAAATCTTCGACATTCTCAAAAGAAACTCACAGCTTACCAAAAGCTTCAAGGACAAGGAGTTCGGCGACCTGACAGAAACCGAATTGGCACAATACCGCGAAAGGGTGGACAACGTCAAATACTGGCTGGACACCTATGCGCCTAAATTCGTCAAATTCCAAGTTCAGGAGAAAAGCATTCCTAAATTGCCGTTGACCCCTGAACAGGACAAGTTCCTGGCTGATCTGGCTGACCTGATGGAAACCACAGAGTTTACAGACGCCGCAGCATTGCACGATGCAATGTATGAAATCCTCGAAGGCCAAGGATTAAAACCTCAAAAAGGTTTCCAGGCAATCTATAAAATGATTCTCGGCCAAAAACAAGGTCCAAGAGCAGCATCATTCCTGTTAAGCTTGGACAAAGACTTTGTTGTGAAAAGATTAAGAAAAGAAGCTTAATCTTTAACCTTTTCTTTTTTTTAAACTAAACTTTTAAATTCCTTTTTCATCAGAAGATCATCCACAAACCTGTAATCAAGTTTTTCAAAAACATCAATCAAAATGTCTTCACGACTGTCAAAGCTGACTACGATGCTTTTGAATTCATAATCCATTGCTATCTTTTCAAGCTGTCTGATCAGCTTATAGGATATCCTCTCACGGTTATCGTAGGAATTTAAAAATAGTGTTGTTATCTCAGCGGACTCGGAGTCATACACCTTGAAGCTGGCGCAGCCCACTGTCTTTCCGAAATTATTCAAAAGAAGAACTACCTGAGGGTCATTCACTTCACATCCAAATGAGGAACACATCTCGACAAACCTTTCGTCACGCTCATCAGTTACTATTATCTCCATTCATTTCACCTCTGTAGTGTTGCCGACTTTCTTTAGCTCCTCATCCCAGATTTCGGAATTGTTGGCGGCAAACTTTAAAAACATGTCACGGCATTTGATGTCATTCAAAACCCTGACCTCCACACCATTGCACTTAAGAAAGTTTTCGGCACCCATAAGTGTGGTATTCTCCCCAATAACAACCTTAGGGATATTATACAGTATCACGGCGCCGGAACACATCGGGCACGGTGACAGTGTGGTGTACAGTGTGCACCTGACATAATCATCATAGTCAAGCCGTCCGGCATTCTCAATCGCATCCATTTCGGCATGCAGAACGACAGAATCGTTTTGAATAAGCCTGTTGTGCCCTCGGGATATGATTTCCCCATCCTTAACGAGCACGGCTCCGATTGGGATTCCGCCTTCGGCCAAGGATTTTTCCGCTTCCTTTAAAGCTTCGCCCATAAAATAATCATCGGTTTTCATAAAAAAAATAAGTCAATAGATGAATTTAATCATCTATTTGAATCTGTTGAACAATCCTTTATTGGATTCTTTTTCCAATTTTTCCTCAAGCTTTGAAACTTGCTTTCTTAAATCGGAAATGGTTTTGCTGTTCTCGTTTGAAAGTTTGTCATAACCGCTTTCTTTGATTTTGAGTTTAGTTCTGAGGTCAGAAATTTCAGATTTGTATCCGTCGACCTCTTTTTTGATTTGAGCTTCTACTTCATCTTTATAGTTTCCGAATTCAATGATTTCCGCCCTTAACTTGTCAACCTCTTCTGAAAGTGATATGTTTTCCTTTCTTGAATCTGACAGCTTGGATTTCAGGTCATTCACTTCATTAGATAACCTGTCATTGTCATTCTTAACACTGTCAACATCAGTGCTAGCGAGTTTTTCTTCAAGTTCTGATATTTTAGATTCCAGCTTTTCTTTAACGTTGTTCACTTCAGATTCTAACTTATCAGCCCTTACTTTGTGAACTGCACTTTCCGCACCTATTTTTCCAATGGTATTGCTTAAGTCAGCATTGATGTCAAGCTGATCGAAGTATTTCCTTGTGGATTTCTCAAGTGCATCAGTCAATTCCTTCTTAAGCCTTTTCAACTCGGCATTTTCCTTTTTGAGTTTAGGAATAACTTTGTTAGTCAAATAGTTCAGTTCGTTTGATTGATTGGATAGTTTCTGGTCTTTTTCATCTAATTTCTTTTTCAAATCATCCAATTTGGATGGATTTTCTTTCGGTTGCTCTTCTTCAGGTTCCTCTTCGACAGGCTCTCCGACAAATTCAATTTTAGGTTCATTGTGGACAGGCTCTTCAGCAACCTCTTCCTCAACAGGTTCCTCCTCAACAGTTTCCTCAACTAAAACTTCAGGAACAGTATCCTCAACAACCTCTTCCTCAACAGGTTCCTCTTCAACAGTTTCCTCAACTAAAACTTCAGGAACAGTATCCTCAACAACCTCTTCCTTAACAGGTTCTTCAACTATTTTCTCTTCAGTTTCTTTAGACTTGTTTCTAAGTTTATCCAAGTCCAATTTGACTTTTTGACCATACATCGCGTTCATTGGTTTCTCATCAGACATTAAAATCACCATTATAGCAATATTAATTTTAAAAATTCGACTACAAGATACATTAATAACTTATGATTTTAGCATATTTAAGTATTATCTAAAAAATTTAATAATAATAAGAAACAATACATTATATACCAAATTAATTTTTTAACTTGTGGCGATACTATGGATTATTTTGATAGATTAGAAAAAGAAACCAATCACCTATACGATATAGCTAACGAGGCAAGGTCTAAAGGTTTGGATGTTGAAACAGAAACTGAAGTGCCGCTTGCAAAGGATTTAGCTGAAAGAGTAGAAGGGCTGGTCGGCCCTGAAGGTGTGGCAAAGAGAATCAAGGAATTGGAAACCGATATGGACAGGGAATCCGTTGCCTTTGAAATTGCCGCTGAAATCGCATCCGGAAAGTTTCCGCTAACCGGCGAAAAGGCCAACTGGAACGAGGAGCAGAGATGCGACCAGGGTTTGAGAAGTGCCCTTGCTATCCTGACAGAAGGGGTTGTAGCAGCACCTCTTGAAGGAATTTCCGATGTTAAGATTAAACAAAACTTTGACGGAACAAAATATATCGGGGTTTACTTTGCAGGACCTATCAGAAGTGCAGGAGGTACAGCTGCCGCACTTGCCGTGCTTCTGGGAGACAAGATCCGTCAGGCAATAGGTATTGACGCATTCAAACCAATAGATGACGAAATTGAAAGGTACGTGGAAGAGGTGGAGCTTTACGAGTCCGAAGTCACAAACCTGCAGTACTCACCAACACCAGAAGAAGTGAGATTCGCCGCAAATCACATTCCGGTTGAGGTATCCGGAGAGCAGACAGACCAGGTGGAAGTGTCACACAGGGACCTGGAGCGTGTCGAGACAAACAACATCCGTGGAGGAGCGCTCCTTGCTATGGTTGAGGGAGTTATCCAGAAATCCAAGAAGATTCATAAGATTTCCAAAAAGCTGGGCCTTGACTGGGAATGGCTGAGCGAGTATTCAAAGCCTAAAAAGGATGACTCATCAGATTCAGGCGATGATTCAGATGTCGTCAGCGAACCTAAATACATTCAGGATATCATCGGAGGAAGGCCTATCCTGGGTTATCCTTCAGAAAAGGGCGCTTTCAGGCTAAGGTATGGCCGTTCAAGAAACACAGGACTTGCCACAATGGGAGTTCACCCGGCAACAATGGCATTGCTTGAATTTTTGGCCGTGGGAACACAGCTTAAAATCGAATATCCCGGAAAGGGTAACTGTGTCGTTCCGGTCGATTCAATCGAAGGACCTATCGTCAAGCTCAAAAACGGCGATGTCGTAATACTTGACAGCGTCAAAAAGGCACGTGAAGTTAAAAAGGACGTTGTTGAAATCCTGTTTTTAGGGGACATGCTTGTAGCGTTCGGAGAATTTTTAAGAAACAACCAGCCTCTATACCCGTCCGGATGGGTTGAGGAATGGTGGATACAGCTTCTGATGAGAAGCGAAAACTTCAACGCCGACAACAATGAACTGGACCTGTACAAACTGGAATATGACTACCTGTCATCTGTCGAGGCGTTCAAGCTCTCAAAGGACTACAATATCCCACTTCATCCGAAATACACATACTGCTACAATGACGTGACAATCGACGATTTGAACACACTGATTGATCTGCTTGAAAGGTCCAAATCAACCTACAAGAAGGATGAGGGAATCAAGCTGGACATGTCCTATCCCAAAAGGATACTGGAAATCATTGGAGTTCCGCACATCGTAAGGGACGGAAAGATAATCATCGATAAGGATCATTCTTATGCACTGCTCGTCACATTATCCAAAAAACTGCCGGAGATGAAGACAACAATAGAGGCCGTGAATGCGGTTTCACCGGTTGAAATCAAAAACAAGGCCCCTGCCTACATAGGAACCCGTGTCGGAAGACCTGAAAAATCAAAGGAAAGGCTGATGAGGCCTGCCCCTCACGGACTGATTCCGATAGGAAATTACGGAGGAGCCAGAAGACTTGTTGCAACCGCCGCCAAAAAGGGCAGCATTAAAGTGGAGATATCCAGAAGGAAATGTACCAATCCGGAATGTGGAATCAGCTCCTTCGGCTCACTTTGTCCTAAATGTGGCCATCCAACCGAAATGGGCAAGCCTTCAATGAAAACCGTTCCTTTGGCGTCAATGCTCAAGAAGGCATCAGACAATGTTAAGGTAAGGCGTGTCGACGAGGTAAAAGGCGTTGTCGGTATGATTTCCGAGGCCAAGCTGCCTGAGCCTATCGAAAAGGGAATACTCAGGGCAAAGCATGAGGTGTTCACATTCAAGGACGGAACCATCCGTCATGACTCCACCGATTTGCCGCTGACCCACTTCATACCAAAGGAAATCGGCGTTACAGTAGAGAAACTGCTTGAAATGGGCTATGAAAAGGATTGCTATGGAAATCCGATTGAAAATGAAGACCAGATTATCGAGTTAAGGGTTCAGGACATTGTAATATCCGACAACTGTGGAGAATATCTGCTCAGAACAGCACAGTTCATAGACGATGAGCTTACAAGATACTATGGCATGGAGCCGTTCTATAACGTTAAGGAAAAAAGCGACCTCATCGGCCATCTGGTGGCAGGTCTTGCACCGCACACCTCTGCAGGAGTTCTGGGAAGAATAGTCGGATTCACAAAAGCGCTTGGATGTTATGCGCATCCTTATTTCCACTCAGCAAAACGTAGAAACTGTGACAGTGACGAAGATGCGGTAATGCTTCTTCTGGATGCGTTGATCAACTTCTCAAAGACATACCTTCCGAACACAAGGGGAGGAAGTATGGACGCACCTTTAGTTTTATCTTCAAGAATCGACCCTGAAGAGATAGACGACGAATCCCACAACCTGGACATATTCGAAAGGTTCCCTGTTGAGTTTTATGAAGAGACATACACTCCTCACAAGCCTGCTGACGTATTGGAGTACATCGACAATGTTGAAATGCATCTGGGCACTCCTGAGCAGTACGAGGGACTGATGTTTTCCCACCACACTTCAAACATCCATGCGGGACCTACAGTCTGCCTTTACAAGAGGCTGCCTTCAATGAGGGAAAAGGTCGAGGCCCAAATCGCGCTTGCCGAAACCATACGTGCCGTAGACCAGAGGGGAGTTGTCGAAAAGGTACTGACATCACACTTCCTGCCGGACATCATGGGAAACTCAAGGGCGTTTTCCAAGCAGAAGGTAAGGTGCACAAAGTGCGGAGCCAAATACCGCAGAATGCCGCTTACCGGAAAATGCGCATGTGGAGGAAATCTGATTCTGTCCGTTTCAAAAGGGTCAGTTACCAAGTATCTTGAAATTTCAAGGGATCTGGTTAACCGTTATCCGGTATCACATTACCTTGAGCAGCGTCTGGAGATTCAGGAGTTCGGTATCAACTCACTGTTTGAAAGTGACAAGTCCAAGCAGAGCTCGCTTGACGTATTTTTCTGATTACTTTTCAAATGCTCTCGGACAATTGATTTTTAATATATAAAATATAGAAAATATCAGAGTATATGAATTTTGTTCGTAACAAGACGAACAATTTATATACTAGTTGAATCTAAGTATTAAGTAGATGTTCGTATCAATACGAACAATAATTATACAAGTGATTACAAATAGTAATAGCATGTGAGAGCGTACTCTCTCTCAATATTGGATAATAAATTTTTTTAATAACTAGGAAAATGGTGTGAATTAAATGGAAAAAATATCAGAATTAGGAAATAATTTAGAAAAAACCGTTAAAATTAACGTGGAGAAAAATAACGGTATAACAGAAAGATTTAGTTACGAAAAATTGATGAAATCATTGATAATGGTAGAAACCCCATTCTTTGAATCTGACAAAATCATTGCAACTGTAGTATCTCAATTATACGATGGAATCAAAACCAAAGAAATCAAAAAAATCGTACACGAATGTTTAGAAGATATCGACCCTGAAATCGCTAACAAATACTTAGCAAGCACTCAATTAAAAGTACGTACCTCCAGAGATACTATTGAAGCATTTGACTTATCAAAAATCGCTAACACCCTGATTGAAGAAACAGGTGCTAGCCAAGAAACTGCTTTTGAAATTGCTACCGAAACCTGGAAGGAACTCAAAAAATTGAATGTGGAATACCTGACCGCTCCAATGATTAGGGAAATGGTCAACACAAAATTGATTGAATACGGTTTAGAAGATTTAAGAAGCCGTTACACCCGTTTAGGTATCCCTGTATACAACATTACCTCTTTAATCGAAAACGGTAACAGGGACAACGCAAACATGATCCACAACCCAGAAAGTATCCACAAGCACGTAGCAGACGAAGCATTAAAACAATACGCACTCTTAAAAATGTTACCTGCACACCTGGCAGATGCCCACATGGCCGGTGACATTCACATTCACGATTTAGAATTCTTCGCAGGAAGACCTTTAAACTGTTTACAACATGATATAAGAACATTCATCAGATACGGACTTAAAGTGGACGGTACCGGTGACCACACATCCATTGCAGGTGCACCAAACCACATGGAAACCTTAATGAACCACACTGGTGAAATCATGCTTGCAGCACAACAGAACATGTCCGGTGGACAATCAATGTCCCTCTGGAACGTATTTGTCGCACCATTTGCAAGAGGAAGAACCTACGACGAAATCAAACAAGCTGTTCAAATGCTTGTATATAACTTAAACATGGCTTACGCTGCAAGAGGATCACAAGTTCCATTCACAAGTATGGCATTGGAATTCGGTGTTCCTGATTTCCTTAAAGATGAAACCGCATACGGACCAAAAGGTCAAGTTGTCGGAACTTACGCTGACTTTGAAGATGAAACCAGATTAATCCAAAGAGCATTCACTGAAACATTGCTTGAAGGAGACAATGAAGGTAAACCTCATTTATTCCCAAATACAATCTACACTCTCCGTGAAGAAACAATGACCAGTGAATACGAAGATGACTTAAGATTAGTTCATGAATTATCCGCAAAATACGGTTCATCATACTTTGTAAACATGTTCCCTAAATACAGAGGAAAAATGGCAAACTACATGGGATGCAGAACCTGTTTACAAGACACCTGGACAGGTGACTGGGATCAAGACTGTTTAAGAACCGGTAACCTTGCTTACGTAACCTTAAACTTCCCAAGAATCGGATACCAATCCAAAGATGAAAGCCAAGTATTCGAATACTTAGACGAATACATGGACCTTGCAGTTGAAACCTTGATGCTCAGAAGAGAACAAGGATTAAAATGTTTAAATGACTTCCACATTTTACCATTCTTAAAACAGGATGTAAATGGAGAATCCTACTACAGAATAGAAAATTCAACTTTATCCTTCGGTTTTGTTGGACTTAACGAAATGTTATTATCCTTATTCGGTGAAGGAATCGAAAACCCTGACTCCAACAAGTTCGGTGTAAAATGTCTCGAATATGTGAATGACAGAGCTAAAAAATTACAAGAAGAAACCGGACTCAGATGGTCTGTTTTACAAACCCCTGCTGAATCTACCGCTTACAGATTCGCAACTCTCGACAAAAAACAATTCGGAGACCAAGCTATCGTACAAGGTGACGGAAACGCTAACTACTACACCAACTCTTCACACGTACCAGTAGACACCGGATTATCCTTAATCGAAAAAATCAAAATTGAAGAACAATATCACGGTTTAACTCCTGGTGGTCACATCTTCCATGCATTCATGGGAGAATCATACTCCGATCCTGATTCATTAATGAGTTTAACCAATAAAATCGCAAGAAAATCCGATATCGGATTCTGGGCTTACAGCTCAGCATTAAGCTTCTGTTTAAAATGTAAAACTTTAATGAAAGGGCTAAACAATGTTTGTCCTACCTGTGGTGAAAAAGAAGATGTAGAATGGTATGACAGAATTACCGGATACGTACAACAAGTTGGACGTGCAAAATCTGCATCCGGAGGTTGGAACCCAGGTAAACGTCAAGAATTAATTGACAGAAGAAGATTCGAAGATAACTAAACAGTTATCTTCCTTCACACCATTTTTTTAACACTCAAACCATCAAAATCATATTTTAATATCATCTAAGAGTCCTTATGCTCTTGACAGCCTATTTGTAAAAATCAAGTGGTGATAATCAAGCTCAACAAGAAAACATACAAGGTGAAAACAAAAGCCAACGGATTCATCACATTCAAAATACCGAACACAGTAAAGCCTGGAAAATACAAGCTGACAGCAATCTACAAAGGAGAAAGCATTAAAAAAACCGTAAAGGTAAAGCAAAACCTCAAGACCAAAAAATATAAAGTCAAAAAATCCGCCAAAAAGCTTGTCTTGAACCACCCCACCCTAAAAGAGGGTGGGGATTCCTGAATTTTTTTCACTTAATAATGGTTAATTTAAGTATTTTTTCAGGCTATCTCCGTTGAACCAGCGGTTTAGAATATTAATTGCTGCGTTT
>NZ_SUTK01000044.1 GCF_015062905.1 Methanobrevibacter thaueri | reverse complement strand
TCACATTTAATTGAATAATAAATCCTTTATAATTACCCATATATAAAAAATGAGAGAGAGCATTTGAAAAGTAATCGAATAACGAACTCAGAGCAATTTTTCAAACCCAAAACAATTTTTCATACCCAAAGCAATTATTAAAAATCCATAAAAAAAGTATACTGAATAAAAATTCATGACCTAAAAAATCCACCAAAAAACACAAAATAAAAAATATAAACGCAAAAAAATAAATAAAAAAGATAGTACACCCAATAGTGCAATTCATCCATGACCTTGAAGAGGTCATGGTATTCTTGCATCATTTAGATAAAATCTCCTTAAACTTTTTTTTCATCTTTTGTTAATCTACAAAAGATTTGTCTGTAATTATATCATCAAACACCTTGAATTATTCTATTTAAATTTTAAAGTTATTTAACTCGTTTATTTTTAAATTTAAGATGCAAGTAAGCACTTACATTCGAAAATCTTTATATATGATGTTATTTAATAGTTACATGAGGCTTCAAAAGTTTTTGAAGCGAATCGGGATTTTCCTGGGGGTAAAATTATGGAAAACAAAAGAATAATCCAAGGTTTAATTTTAGTGTTAATCTTTTCATTAACATGTGCTGCAATCTATGCAGTTGAAACAGGAGAAATTTCAGAAAGTGATTCATCCAATAATGGAGGTCACATTCACATTAGTAGACCAGGTGAAACTATTCATGTACTTGATTCAATTAGACCAACTTTTGACATCAATGACTATGACACATCAGTTTATGTTTAATTTTTTCTAATTTATTTACTTTTTTTTGAAATTTTTTTTTACATGTTTTTATTAAAGCATCGGATTCCAAATATCAATATGCAATGTAATCAATTATCCCTATATTAAAATTGAATGAAGAATATGAAACTACAAATATAAAGAAGGCAGTAGTTAAATTAACAGATAGGATGCAAAAATATTGGAAATTAATCATCTCTGATATACATCATACAAAAAAACTGACAATTAATCATCATTTTCTTTTCTTAACTAAGATCCATGAATATGCAAACGCTGCAGACACTATGACTGCAATCAGGGTAGGGCCTAAAAATATGGAATCAAAGCCTGCGGTTATCTGGTAAACGATAAAGCCGACAAACCATGAGAATATGTTCCAATACCAGTCCTTTGAATCATTGTTTCCATTTCCGAGATAGAACGAAACCACAAGTACAGAAGCCATTGGAGCAAAAACGGAACTGATTAGATAAAGAAATGAAATGTAATGGTCCATAATTCCTGAAATTGCCAAAATCGCACTTAAAAAGCTGACTATAACTCCAGCTATTTTAGGATTCAGTCTGTCAAATATTGCTTTTGCGGATTCGCCTGCGGAATTTGTCGCAAGGAAATTTGTTGTCACTGTAGATAGGACAAGAATGATGACTCCCTGTACGCCAAGCCCTGAAATGAGAATTGCCTGTGAAATGTCAACGGTTCCAATGCATACAACCTCAATACCGATGAAGTACATCCAAAGGCTTGCAACAGTATAGGCTAATGCTGATAGGGCTGTCGCCTTTTTTGGACTTTCCGCATCCTTTGTATAGTCAGAAATCACCGGCAGCCATGAGATAGGCATTGCAATTGAGATTTCAAAGATGTTCCAGAATGTCAATGTCGCTGAATTCTTAATGGGCATTAAATGATATCCGTTCATTCCCAGTAACCTGACGGACAATATTACAAGCAGCGCTGTCAGAATTATCATGATTATGCTTGTAATCCTTGATGTGCGCCTGAGTCCTATGTAAACCCATATCGCGATAAGTATGGCCAGAATTATGCATGTCAGAGCAAATGATATCGGTATATTCAATCCCATCAGTGCCAATGCGCCCTGTGCGTTCAGTACCGCCACCCATGCAATCAGCTGCAGTACATTCAGTGCGGCAAAGAACTTGGAACCGAAATCGCCAAAAGTCGATTTGATTGATTCCATTGCATTGACCCTAAGGCGTGTACCTATAAGGCCAACGAAATAAAGCATTATTCCGCCTATTACATGTCCAAGTATCAATGGAACCCATATAGAGTTAAGGGGCGCTGCGGATCCGATTTGTACTCCAGCCTGAATTTCGGAAACCGAAATCGCAACACCGAACCATATAATCATGTTGGTAAAAAGTCCTGTCCTGTTCTCCATGTTCTGCACTCAAAAATAAAATTGATTTTTAAAATAACCTATTATTAATTAGGATTATTTGATATTTAAAAATTTTCAGTACAAAACTGTACATTGAATTAATTTCACTACAGTTTTTTACAATAAAATTTAAAAAATAGTTTTTGGATATGAATTGGATTTTCTATAATTCATCCGTTAAAAAAAGAAAATAATAGCTTAAATATTAAGCTATTACAGGAGCAATAAGGGATTCATCATCTGACTGTATTGAAATTACTTTGTTTTCTTTGGCGAATGTGTAGGTATATCCATTTTCATCATTATATAAGAAACCTTTTACCCCGGAAATGTCTTTGGATGTACCGTTCATATAGTTAATTAAGTCTTCAGTCAAATCTGTAGTATTGTAGTCTGAAATCAGGATATTAATGTAATTGGTGTCATTGGTGTATCCTTTTCCATATTCAGTGCATTTGAAAATATAATAGTCATTAGCAGTTCCATTGTTACTAACGTTTAGATTTTCTTCGAATGTTCCGGGAATGGTGAAATTTTCCCCATCAACGGTTACGGTTTGATCTGCCGGAGCTCCAAACAAGGACCCCAAATCAAATGCAGATACGGTTCCAACAGCAGCAATAGCTACAAGGCCAATAGATAGTGCCAATAATATCTTTTTGTTCATATTAAACCTCCAATATATTGTATATTTAATTAATATTTCATCATGCTTGAAGCTAGATTAAAAGTGAAACTAACGAATAATGATGAATATTAACATATTTTAAACTTTAATAATATTCTTTTAAATATTTATCTAATTATTTGTCAATTCATGAGGCAAATTATCTAAGATTAATGAATACTCGCCGCTGCTATTGGTACGACAGCGTAAGTCCCATTCAATAATGCTTTAATGCAATAAAATATTAATATTAATGCTGAAATATATATTAGTATATTTTGGAGATATTATTATGAAAGTTTTAGGAATTAATACAAGTCCAAGAGAATTAAGTAATGTGAAAATTGCTTTGGAGGCTGCATTGGATGCCGCCAGCGCAAAAGGTGCTGAAACCGAGATTGTGGATGTTAACAAATTAACAATCACACCATGTCAAGGTGACAACCACTGCAAAGAGCATGATTCTGAATGTGCTTTAAATGATGATATGCAGGATATCTATCAAAAAATAGAGGAAGCCGATGGAATCATCTTGGCAAGCCCAATATACTTCTGTGACGTGAACGCTCAGGCAAAACTCGTAATCGACAGATTATATTCTTATTTCATGAACCCTAAATATTCAGAATTGTTTTCAAACAAAAAAGTTTCAATAATTGCAACCCACGGTGCTGCTCCTTTAGAAGCATTTGAAGGTTCACTGAATACTCAAATGGCAGCTTTTGAAGTTTTAGGATTCAAAACCGGCGACATCATTAATTTGGATGACAATAATGTTCCTGGAGCAATTAAGGATAAGGAAGAACAATTGCAAAAGGCAAGAGATCTTGGCGAAAACTTAATTTAATTATTTCAAGGTGATAATATGAGCAATATCCATGAAGATTGTGAGAATTATAGTCCTAAAAAGGATTACTGTTTAAAATTCTTTGAAGAAAATGTATCTGAGAAGTATAAGGTTTGTAAAGAGTATAGCGAGTTCTCTGATAAGGAACTCAGCAGAAAATGGAGTAATTAAACCAACATTTGGAGGTTAAAAAATGATAATGTATATCATTAGCATATTAATCATATTCTTGATAATTTACGCTTTTTATCGAGGATTAAAAACATTATTAAAAGTGGCTGTAATCATATTTGTCATTTCAATAATATTAGGATTATTAGGATTTTAAATCCTATCCTAAAACTTATTTTTTAAGCAATTCTTCTATTATCTTTGATTTTGAGACACTTCCAGCTATTTTTTTGATTTCTCTCAATTAGTGTTTTAGATTGTCGATTTTGTCAGACAACCGTCTATGCCCTCTTCAGATAGAGTCAATATTTAAAACTTTATTTGATAATATGATGAGATTGCACCGGTCAATGTTGAAAAAATGAGTTTGTAAAATTTTACAGAGTTTTGAATATTTCCACTCAAAATTATTCAAGTTTGAGAGGAATCTTTGATAAGATATAACACCCTGCCGGCTTATACCATCACAGGAAGTCAAAAAAAATTAGCTTGACTTCAAAGTGACAAATAATTTATACAATAGCAAACATATCTAAAATCATGAAAGTGAAATTACTTCTCCTTCTGGCAATACTGATTATGGCAATAAGCCCTGTCATGGCCGGAAACAACACGACCGCTGTGGACAACCCCACCCAGTACATATCAGACGAACCTATGACCGAAGCGCTTGAAAGCGGAGACTCAAATATCAGCTTCAGCGACGGATACAATGGATACTGCATTGAATGGGGCGAGCATTCAGCCGAAAAGGGAGACAAGTTCTATGTTCATGACGGAGATGTTGACAACAACATCAAGACATTCTTCGTATATTTCTATGAGGAGTCACAGCGCGATGTCATCGCGACACAGCATATGATCTGGAAGTTCACAGACAACAAGCAGTTCAGCAGATTCAACCAGACCCTGTATGAGAAAATTACAGAAAAGGCAAAAACGGTTCAGGTGCCGAATGACGGCGTTTTAAAAGTAAACAATACCACGGAAATGGTCTACAGTTTCAGAAATTTCATATCAAACATCAACGAGTATCAGAATTACTTCGGATATAAGATATTTTTCCAAAACATTACCCTCAAAAGCAACTTAACGGCAAATTCAACCGCAAATGAGACACAAAACACTCCCCAAAACACGACAAATCAAAGTGATGTCAGAAATAACTTGACAAAAAACCATACAGGTACAATCAATAAGAAGAGCAGAATGGCCAAGGTGGATGCTGGTCGCAATACGGGAAATCCAATTTTGATGCTTGCACTGTCGTTGGCGGTGCTGGTTTTTAAAAGAAGGCGGTAATCCCACACTTAAAAATTAACTCAGACAGAATACCTGACTTGAAAATCAGGACATGACTGAGGAATTCACCGAATATTTAAAAGAAAACATACAGAGTCTAAGGTATTTTTGTTTTGAATATTTCCACTCAAAACATTCGCTTTAAACACTACTTAATTTCTCTTTAAATATCTATTTAAAACATTTATATTTCTTCTTTTAAAAAACTTGTGAGGACATCGTCTTTAATACTTAATATAAGTGGGGGTTTCCTCAAAATCAATGAAAATTATTCTATATTCTAATGTTATTTTTCAATAATTTTGAGGACATCATTTTCTAGGCAAAAAATCCATTAGGTTTCCTCACCACCTCAGGTAGAACCCATTGAACTTATCACCGTGCAACAGTGAATTCACCAGATTTTCACTCTCTTTCACAATCAAATCTGAATAGCTTAGAGTTTCATCGCCATATGTAATTGTTGAATATACTTTTGATAGAATCTTTTCAACGATTAATTTCCTAGCTTCCAATTTAATTGTGTTGTTCCTCTTGTCTATATCATCAAGGGTGACCTGCTTTCTGTTGATTAGACTAATGACTGTCTTGTCCACTATCTGTTGCCTGAATGGCTCTATCATGTCAAAAGTCAGGCTTGTCCTATTGTCCATGTCAAAGTGGAGCAGTCCGCAATATGGATCCAACCCATTAACAAGTATACTTTTGGTTATCTCGCTTGCAAGGATGGCATACCCGTAGTTCAGCATTGAATTAAGCAAATCCGTTGGTTTTTTTTGTTCTTGACTCGAAATTAATTTCTTTTGGAATGAAATGCTTCACACCTTTCCAGTATTCGTTTGATGCCTTTCCTTCAAGACCCATTATCTTCATTCTCACTGACTCATTGTCTCCATTTAGGGGCAGTTGATTCAATTGACTTATAATCTCTTCAATCTTCTGCCTATTATTATAGACTCTTTTAAGCCTCTTGTTCTTGTTCAATGTTGTCAGTGTTGCCTTCTGGTTTTTCATTTTTGACATTATAAGTTCTTTTGCAATTTCAAGACCTAATTTATTTTCACTTAATTTATACTGCTCTTTTTTTAGTTTCACGTTTCGCCAGTCAGGGGATTCCAATGTGTATGTGAGCTGCCCCCGTGGATTGATTGCTATCAGTTTAATGTTATGTTCGGCCATCAAATCAAGCGCATCGAAGGTCAGGTATCCTTTTCCTATGACTGTTATGTCATTTATTTCACTTGCCCTGATTGAATCGATGATTTGGTCCTTTTCATGTATGACAATTCTGTTATCTTTCTTGTGTATTGACTTTCCGTATCCGTCTATTACCAGTTTCATCCTAATACACCCTATACAAGTCATTCTTGAATTTTATCTCCTGTCCTGCAGTTTGCTTTTTAGCGTAACAGTTTTCACAGATTGGAATAATCAGCACGCTGTCATTTTCTCTGGTGATTCCTGAGATATATTCACTGAGATCTTTTCTCTCACCATTGCTCAAGTCCCCTGCATATAATGAACTTTGAATCTTTCGAAGGCCATAATGCTGGAGGACATTTTCAATATTTTTCTGGTTTGTCTTGAACCTGCAGTCAAGACTTGCTATCATATACATGAGTTAAGTTATATTTTTCAATGTTTAAATTGTTTCATTTATTTGATAGGTAACTATAAATACTATTTTTAAGTAAAATCAATTTTTTAAAGTTGTAACAATTTAATAAAGCAACTACAATTAGATTAAATTTAAATAAAATGAAAATAATAAGAATTAGTAATGATTAATGAATTATAGTCATTATAATTAAAATTGACTTATGAAAAATAATTTAATAGATGTTATTATTCACTTTATATTTGCATAATCTAAAATAAAATTATAAATACTTTATAAAACATATTTTATTTTATATAATTAAAGGTGATTTATAATGTATGCAATTACAAAAGTTAGTTCTAGCAATCAGGTTGTTGTACCTGCAGATTTTAGAAAATATTATGACATATCTGCAGGTGATGAAATATCCTGGACAAATACTGAGGATGGGATACTCTTGAAAATTGAAAAAAAAGTTACTGAAGAGGATATAATTGGGATGATAAAAAAAGAATTGCCATATAATAGTGTTGAAATTAAAAAGAGAGGATCAAAAGGATTAAAATGGTGATATTTTGATTTTTGTAGATGCATCATATATCATTGCATTAATTATCGAAAAAGACCAGTGGCATGAGGATGCAATTAAATTGCTGGATAGGTTAAAATCAGAAGACAAGATAATAACTGAAGCGATGATAATTGAATCAATAAATCTTATTGGAAGCTGTCATGGTGGAAAGGTCGGTTATATGACTTTTAAATACATCAAAGACAATTTCACAATTTTTAAATCCGAAACATTGCTTGAAGAATCATTAAGATATTACCTTAAATTTGATGGGACATTGTCTCTAGCGGATTGTACTGCAATTCATGCCATGAAAGAAAATCAGATTTATGAGATACTCTCGTTTGATGATGATTTTGATAAGGTTGATGGAATATTAAGAGTGCATTAGATTTCATCATCTTATAAAATATATTTTTTTGTTTCACATATTGTTTTGAAATTTTCATTTTTCAATTTTCAGAAAATTAGATTAATACTTTTCACATACTTTTTTATTACAAAATCAAAATTTGAAGAAAATACTATTTTTCAACCACTCGATGTATATGTATTACCTCACTTTCAACATTTCTCCTGAAACTCCCAAATTGTCTGAATTTTATATATAAATAGAACGTATATTTTATGTAATAATATACGTTAATAATGAAAAGATACGAAGTCTTTATATATTAAAAAAATCAATAGTATAACAAGGGTTTGAGTAAAGAAATTTAGGAGGCAAAAAGCTTATGATCGAAGTCAATGAGCTAACTGACTACCTAGATGAATACTTGGAAGAAAAGCAAGAGGTAAAAAACTTAACTAAGGAAACTATCGAAAAGCAAACATTCAATATATCCAAATTCATTGAATATCTGGAAGCTAACGGAATAGACGAATTAAATGACAAAAATGTGAAAAAACAATTAAGGCATTACCGTAGACACTGCTTGAAGCAGAGAGGCAACAAGAGGACTACTGTAAAAACCTATATGATGAACATTTTGGAATTCATAAACTCAGAGGACGTTCAGGAAGAAATCCAGCATGAAACCATCAAAATGAAGGATATCATTGAAGTGAAAGCGGAAGATCCTGAAACTGCCAAAAAAAGAATCGAAAAAATCTCTCTAACATGGCAGCAATCAAATTTCTTTTTAGATACAATCAAACAAAGCGGCAACATTAGAGATTATGCAATTTGCAGGACTTTTATTGATTCCGGAATGAGGCTTAAGGAACTGGTCCTCTTAAACAAAACCGATATTCAGGTTCCTCTTGATGATGACGGATTTTATGTAATGCCTGAGGACACAAACGAGTTCATTGATGTTTATCTACGTGCAGAAACCACCAAAGGTGAGCTGAAGGACCGTACGACATTCATTACCTATGATACTCTAGAAAGCTTGAATGACATGATGAGAGAACGCACCACAAAACTCCGGAAAAATACAAACGGTGTATACAGGCCAATCATTCAGCGAAAAAAAGCTGATGAAGAAAGGATGCGTGAAGAGCTGTTCACAAACATCAAAGGAAAAAGAATAGGAAAACGTGCAGTTCAGGACATCATAAAAAAACATGCCCGTGAATGCGATGAGAGAATAAGCACCCAGGGATTTGACTGCCCAATAAACTACACTAAAAATGTCAGTGTCCACATCCTAAGACATACTGCACTGTCCCATTATGCTGAAATATTGACAGTTGCAGAGGTACAGTCTATTGCAGGCCATTCCAACTCTCAAACAACAGATAAGTATATCCACATTGACCGTGAGCAAATGAAACATAAGCTAAAGGCAAATTCCAATAGGTTTCTATAATTGATTTTTTATCAACTCAATACTAAATTAATCTAATTTAAATACTACATTAATCAAATATATTAATAAGAGATTTTAATTATTGATTTGTATGAATTTAAAGAAAAAATTTTTTGTATTGAGTATTTTTATATTGTTTATTTCCATATGTGGAATTTATTCTATACATTCTCCACAAAATACCGATGCATTGCCCGTTGTTTTAGATGAAACTGATGAATCTGGCTGTTGTTCTGTTGTGTTACAATTGGAAGGAAATGACACTGTCATGTCTTATAGGCGTGATGCCAATCTGACTGCAGATATTTACATCGAACAGGTTGATTGGCATGGCCATCCTGCAGTTAAACAATATAAAACAGAGCATGGTTATTTTAACCATGTAATTGTCACTAATGATGGCTGGGTTATAGGATTGGGCGGCATTGATGACGGTGAGGATAATCAGAAATGTGAAAATATCGCTACAGAAATGATTTCTGATGATTTCAGCATATCCACATACGCTCTTCAAGAAATTCAGAATATAAAAAAGCCGTATAAAAGGGGACACATTATCATCAAGGCTCCTAATGGAAATTACGGTTTTGCAACCAATGATATGCTAAAAACAGGAAAGCTCAAACCTGGTGAATATATTTCCATGCCAAACAAGTATGAGTATTCCAGAAAAGGAAATATTACTTCAAATTCTACAGATAATGTTAAAAACATGATAGAATTGGCCCAGTCAGATGTATATGGTCTTAATAGACGTGACATCTTTGTTTATGATTTCAATTGCACTGCAGAAGGCAACACTACAGACATTTATATTTCAAATGATGACGGATCCCTGGTAGACAGGAACAATACGGACTGTTTTGACAATGTTATCTTCAACAATACCAAATATGAGGGATCAAAGATTCCTATCGCTCCAAATTATCAAAAGATTGGTTCTGTTACCTATGGAGTTCAAAAATCCAATTTTGAGAATCTGACAATATTGTTGGTCTTAGTGGCATTTGTTGTTTTCGTTGCGATACTGTTCTTCATCGTATTGAGATTTGTAAGATTTATTAAATATCATAATCGGCGCTGAAATTTATAAATTTTCATGAAATTTATTAAAAAATAACAAAATTTAAAGAAAATGTCATATATTAATAGCTTGATATATATGGAGCAGTTGATTTATAGCATTTTATCAATATTACTTGAGCATTAGTGGTAATATAAGTATAACTAGTACATTCTGTATATATGGATAGTATATATTTACCTACTTTCTGTATATATGGAAATACAGAAATATGGATAATGCATATATTACTTCTTTCTGTATAATAGGATTAATATATAATTACTACTTATAGATATTGTAGGTAAATATCTATTATAACTACTTTTATATAAATATCTACTAATATATATTTAAGGACTATATACGGAAATACTCTTCCGACTATGGTAATATTACACTAACAAGAATTTTAGTAAAAATAATCGATTATAGCATTTTGTTATCAATATAGTACATAATTATCCATCTATTTATTTATTAAAAGAGTATAAATCCATTTAGTAATATTTTAATAATTAATGTCTGTCATTTGGAAAAATTGCTCACGTTACTTCTTTTTTGACAATGAAATTTATTAATTTTTATAAAATTTATTAAATTTTTTTATTTCCGGTCTTCAGCAACAATATCCTCAAAATTCAAAACATGTAAATATTGACAATACCATCTATATGTCTTAGTTCACATTCACTATTTTCTTTAAAAAATTGATTTTTTAAAAATTTTAGTGTCAAAAATATTAAAATTTCATGCTCCCCACATGAATTCATCAAGTGCAATATGACTTAAAGTCCTAACAGTATCTTTATTCCAATCAGGATGAGGATGACTCCACCAAGAATTTGGAATTTGTCACCAACATAGTTTCCAAGTTTTTTGCCAAGGAATATACCTGCAATGCTGAACGCAAATGCAACAATTCCGATGATTGCTGAGGATATCAATATCGGATCTTTCAGGAGCGCTATTGTAATTCCGACTGCAAAAGCATCAATACTGGTTGCAATTGCAAGAAGGGTGACCTCCTTGAAGGAAAAATGATCTGTAATCTCTTCATCGCCACCGGTAAGGCTTTCACGAATCATATTAAGCCCGATGGCCAGAAGAAGGATAAAACCGATTATTGATGCAAGGGATTCAACGATACTTGCAATTACATTGCCACAGAAGAATCCTAAAATGGGCATTAATGCTTGAAATCCTCCAAAAAATAGTCCATAATACAGTATCTGTGATTTTGTCAATTGCTTTTGTGTAAATCCCTTAGTCATGGATACGCTGAATGCATCCATTGCAAGGGCAACAGCAATTAGAAATGTTGAAATGAGATTAAAAGACATTGACTAATGATATGTAAATTATTTTATTTATAATTATTTTTTTAATGAAGGAGATTAGGCAAGAGTTTATCCCACCTAATCTTTCGCGCAGTCGGTTGTGGGAAATATCAGTTAAGTTATTTCCCAATTAAAGTATTGTACACTACCTATATTTAAAACAGACAGTTTTTAATCCCTGCAATTTTACTAATCCTATGCAATATTCCAAACTCAGACAATAAGTTTCAAAACATTCTATTCAAAAATGAAAAACAATATTTAAGATTATATGATATCCTATGAATGTATGCTTTTAAAATCAAAATCCTGAATTCCAAAGCTTCAAATTAAAAATTCATGAATATTTTTAAAGGACTCTTTTTGAAAAATGAGATTTTTGTTAATTATTTATATCATTTCAATTAAAACAATACTTATGAAAGACTTATTTGATGTATGCAAATTCGGAGATTTTACACTCAACAGCAGAATTGTCAGAACAGGACTTTGGGAATCCCAAAGGGAAAAATCAGGAAACATGACTCCTGAAATATACAACAGATATGAGAATATGGCTGCAAGC
>NZ_SUTK01000043.1 GCF_015062905.1 Methanobrevibacter thaueri | reverse complement strand
TATTTAAGCTATTAAAATCTATTTTTTTTTAATATTTATTTATTTAAATCTTTATTTTAATGATTTAATTTGTATATTTTTGTTTTATCTATTTTTAAAAAATTTGGCTGTTTAATGATAAGTTTCATTAATATCTTTTTAAAATATTTTTAATTTAAATGGATTTAGCCTTTTGATAATAATTTCAATCAGTTTAACCTTTTTATAGCTATTATAAATATCTTTTGACTTATTTATTTAAAATTAAAACTATTTGAGCTTTTTTCAAAAATCAAAAGCTTTTTATACCTTAAACTTTTAATAGTTATGTGAGAACAAATGTTAAATGGAGTTAACGTTATGTTTAATAAGAAAATTAGTTTAATTTTAATGACACTAGTATTTATGTTGTCTGTATCTGCAGTTGCTGCAGTTGACTCAAACTCAACAGATGACATCATTGCTGGTGAAGTGGATGAGGAACCTCCATCGAGTGATGTGAGAGTTTTATCCGCTAACGAAAACGCAACTGATCCGGTTGGTAATAATGTTGATTCATTGGCCGGTGATGATGTGAGTATGTATTATAATGGTGATTCAAGTAATCAGGGAAATTTATCTAGTGATGAATCTGCACTGCTATTGGCTAGTGATGCAGGTAATGTTTCACTTTCCGCTGATTCAAACCCTGAAGCTTATGAAGTGCCTGCAAGTAATGGCAATTCATTAATAAGCGCAGTTGATGCACAGCCTCTTGTTACTGGAAATGATATTTCCAAAACCTATAAAAGTTCAACCCAATACACTGCAACATTTTTAAATTCAGATGGTACTCCATTGAAAAATACTGATGTTAAATTTATTTTAAATGGAAAGACCTACACAAAAAAGACTGATTCTAAAGGTGTGGCCAGGTTGGAACTGGATTTGAATGTTGGAAATTATGTGGTTTATGCTGTTCATCCAAACGGAACTAACATATCTAATAAGATTGTTGTAAAGCATTCTGTTACTGCATCTAACTTGGATAAACATTATAAAAGCAGCAAAAAGTTTACTGCAACTTTTTATGGTACTGACGGTAAGGTTTTAGCTAAGAAATATATTAAGTTTAAATATGACGGAAAAACCTACAAAGTGAAAACCAATAAAAAAGGTAAAGCTCAATTGGCAATCAATTCAGCTCCTGGTACCTATAAGATTGTTTCAATCAATACTGTAACTGGTGAGAAGGTAACTAACACAGTTAAAGTTTCACCTACCTTATATGCTAAGAAGATTTCAGGCTTTTCAGGCAGAACATACAAATATAAAGTAACTTTATATAAGGATGAAAAGCTGTCTGCAAAAAACAAAGTCACAGTTTATATAAATGGTGTTAAGAAAAAAATCAAAACAAATTCAAAAGGTGTTGCAGCCGTCAAATTTAAGCTAAACAAAGGAAACTATAAATTCACAGCAGTTGATCCGTATACTGGATATAAGATAAAGACAAAAGTGACTATAAAATTGACACCTATTAAGGCAAAAAATATCGGTGCCATTGCAGGTCAAAAGTCTTCTTTCTATTTGAGGCTTTATAAACAGGACGGTCAAGTCGCTAAGAAAACTGACGTGAAAATTACACTCAACGGTGTAAGTAAGGTTGTCAAAACCACATCTAATGGTTATGCACATGTGAACTTCCAATTCCCTGTTGGAAAATACAGTATTGTATGTGAAGACTTGGAATCAGGATATAAGGCGACTTATCAAATTTCTGTTGTAGAGGACAAAATGTCCGTATCTTATGATAAGTATGGTGTTTCCTCCGATGGAAAAACTATATTGGCTATCGGTAGGCCGTCTGCACCTGGTGAAGAATCAAAATACGGTTACACATGGTACATGACTGAATTTGAAAGAACATGTCCATATTGTGGTAGCCATGATTTGTATTGGGATGTATTCTGGTCAGGAAACGAATATGATGAAGTGGGTATTTTCCCTGCTACCGGCCGAAGAGAACCTGGAAGTACCGAGGGTATGATTTTCTGTGATCACTGTGATGCAGATTTCTCAGTATTCGGTTTGGAACATATCTATTCCAATCCTAAGAAACTGACTGTTGTTTATGGTCCTGTAAAATCATCAAAAGAAGCTGCGTACAAACTTAAAAGTGGAACTTATGTGAGATAACCATAAGTTCATTTTTTAACTTTTTTTAATCTTTTTTTCATTTTCAAAATTCTATTTCTTGAATTGTTTTCAGAGTCCTGTTTTTCTGAGTAGTCATTTTCAACTTCAACGATATAATATGCCTCATCGGAAGTTGTTGAAGGAATATTCATTTTGCTGAGGTTGCGTTCAACACGCCTTTTCAGTTTTTCATCGTCCATTTCCTGACCTAAAAATATTGGGGTCTTGACGGCTGATGATATTTTAGTGTTGTGGCGAGCATTGTGCCTTTCTTCAGTTCTTTCATCTAAAATATATTCGCTGGAGTTGTTCAGTCCAGGATCCCTAAATGGAATTCCAACATCTGAAAGAGCTATTCTTATCTCATCATTTTTTGGCAGGGACCAGTCAAGCATTTCCGGATTTGGGCTGGCTAGGGTTCCTCCCTGCATCCTTCCAAATATAGGACCTAATCCTATATAAAAATCCGCTTCAATGAAACCTGCCCTTACAGGTGCAGATGATGTGTATGTTGCGATTATTCCATCATCCTTAATCAGGCGTCTGAACTCCTTGAAGAATTCAACAGAGAATAATTCGGGAGCCATGTTCTGACTGAATGGATCAAGGAATATTGCATCATAGGTATCGTCCTCAAGCTTCTGAACAGTTTGCCTTGCATCTTCGATGAATACATTGATATTGATGTTTTCTGGAATTTTTGCTGTTTCCAAACTTAATGTCGCATAGTCCTGCGCTATCAGTTCATCTTCAATTGCCTTTTTGGTGATGTCATGTTCTGGAATTGGTGAGGGCACTAAAAGTCCGCAGGCAAGTGTTGCCTTTGATATTTCGGCCATGTCTATGGTAAGGTTTGCGGTTGAATTTTTCATGAAGTCTGATAGTGCTGCTGATGAATTATAACCCAGACCTGCACATATGTCTAAAATGGCGATGTCTTCATCATAATTGAATTTCATCGGTTTGATAAACTTTTCAAATGACTCACTTATTGCGCCTGTAGATGTATGTAACGTTTCAACTTTGTGATTTATTTCTTTAGAGTTGATAGAATAAGATCCATCGTCTGTTAAAACAAAGTATTTGTTATAAGTGTCAAAAAAATTGAGCCTCCATTCATTATTTCGACTACTTTTTTCTTGACTAAAAGTTTCATTCACCAAATCGAAAATATCGTCGTTGATTATTCTAGCGCTGTTTTCATAACTCATTTTATCAAGTATATTTTTAGTTGCTAAAACTTTAAATATTTTGATTATTAAAAAGTCACTTCCACAAGTTGTGATTGAAATACTTTTAATAATTGATAAAAATAGTCTATTTCTACTATTTCGCATTAATTATAGGTTTAATCACCTTTAATTGATGTTATTTCTTTCATTTTTTTGATTTCGGCATTGCTGTTTGTCATTTTTTAACAATTTGGATGAATTTTGCATAAAACAATTTTGTGAAATGTTAATTTGAAGGTATTGTGATTCTAAAGTATATGGTTCTAAATAGCTATTTCGCATCGATTTCATTTTATTTTTAAAAATTAGAGTGGTTTATAATGGTTTTTTTAAAAAATTAAGTTCAATAGTGACGTCATTTAACTTATTTTTGCTTTAAAATTAAATTCTATTCTGCACTTGAATTTCTCGATAAAAAGTTCTATTTGAGTTATTTTTGATTAACAAGACTTAAATCGGACTTATTTGTTTTCTTAAGTTTTGCTGCTATTCATTTTGGGTCTAACTTTTTAAATCTAAATTATATTATTTTTGACTTATTTTAAAAAATACTCGTGGATTTTCCTTTGTTTAGAGTTTGGGAATTTCTACAATCTTTTCTATTTTCCATTCTTTTTTCATTTAATAAACGGTAAATTTCTAATATTTTAATTAAAATAGTATTATTTTGTAATATTTTGTTTAAAATAAGTTTATTAAACCATATTTAATCTAGTTAAGGCTAGTATAATCTTATTTGATATGCTTTGGTCTCGGGACATCGGACTGAAATGCATTTATTCTGGATTTGAATTGGGTGATTTGGGCCGTTTTAAGCCATTTAATTTTTCGCATAAAAATGCTTATTTTTCTTATTAATATTATATTATTGCTTATTTTTGAATAAAAACATTTATATAATAGTTATTTCATAATAATAACTGTCAATCTCAAGTATTGTACTTATTCAGTAAATTTATTGAAAAAATTTTTTACAATATTTTGGGGTTGTCGTAACATATATTGAAAATTGGACTTTGTACGAACAAAGGGTGGGGAATCCTGATAATTTATCGAGATGCATGTTTTCATGATGATGATAAATATTTTGATGGAAATCTTAATAGATTTCATTTCACTTTAAAAAAATCTCCTTTACAGGATATGCCTTATGATTCATTTCTCCAGATCATAAAAAAGTGAAATTCCTAATTTAAACAACATTTCCTCAAAAATTCAAGACTCATTTATTTCACGCATTGTGGAAGTTATGATCTGTCACACCTAATTGGATTTAAAGAACACGCCTAATTTCAAAGTTTGTTTAAACAGGAATTGAACTATATCTAAATACGGATGGAATATCCCATGCTAAAAATCTGACATTTAAAGTAAATCTCCTCGATAGGGATATTTCAATAACACTAAACTAATAAGAAATCTGTTAAAACCCCGAAAGAACGCCCTTTAAAACCCAAAAAGAAAATGGTAAAGCAAAGCACATAATTGGTTAAGTTTTAACTTAACCTCCATTTTTCTTTTTTTCATTTTCAAATCAATTTTTTAGGATAACTATTTCTTTACAAACTCAAATCATTTTTAAGGTCTTTTATGAGCAAAATTTATATAATTTCTAATTTAAAACTTATTTTAACGAATTTTTTAAAGGTTAAGTAAATGTTTGAGATTAAAGCAAAAGATGGAAAAGGCCGTGTAGGTGTTTTAAAAACCAAACACGGTGATGTGAAAACCCCCGCACTGATGCCGGTTATTCATCCTCGAAAACAGGCATTGGACGTAGGCAAATACGGTGCGGATATTGTAATCACTAACGCTTATCTGATTTATAAAGACCCAGAACTGAAGAAAAAAGCCGTGGAGGAAGGTCTGCATAAGCTAATCAACTTTGATGGGCCGATAATGACTGATTCAGGCTCTTTTCAGTTGTCAGTCTATGGGGATGTGGAAATAACAAACAAGGAAGTAATAGAATTTCAGGAACTCATCAAAACTGATATAGGAACAAGCCTGGATATTCCGACAGCCCCATTTGTTGACCGGGAAAAAGCTGAAAGTGACATGGAAATCACTCTCGAAAGGGCTCGCGAAGCAATTGAATATAAAAAGGAGCAAAATATGGAAATGCTTTTGAATTCTGTTGTTCAGGGTTCAACCTTCCTGGATTTAAGAAGGGAGTGTGCAAGGGAATTATCTAAACTCGATGCCGATTTGTATCCGATAGGTGCCGTTGTGCCTCTGATGGAATCATACCATTACAAGGACCTTGTCGATGTTGTAATGAATTCAATGAAGGAGCTTTCAGACACCGTTCCGCGCCATCTGATGGGGGCTGGACATCCTATGATATTCGCTTTGTGCGTTGCAATGGGATGCGACCTTTTTGATTCAGCCGCTTACATCCTATATGCGGAAGATGACAGGCTCCTCTCAACCAGAGGAACATTCAAGCTGGAAAACCTTCAGGAAATGCCATGCTCATGTGAAGTGTGTACCAAATACACTCCGGATGACTTAAGGGCAATGCCGAAAGAGCAAAGGCGTGATTTGATTGCACAACACAACTTGCACGTTTCATTTGCAGAGTTGAGATTAATCAGACAGGCAATCTATGACGGAAACCTGATGGAACTTGTTGAAGAGAGATGCCGAGCACATCCTGCACTTCTGGAAGCCCAAAGGCAGCTTGGAAACTATACGCAGGATTTGGAAAAGTACGAACCGAGAAGCAAGAAATCAGCATTCTTCTACACCGGTTCAGAATCCCTTTGCAGACCTGAAGTCCTAAGGCATATGCAGAAGCTGCGTGAAATGCCTAAAAAACGTGATCTGGTGATATTGCCTCCAACAAGAAAGCCATACTCAAAATTCGTATCAGGAAAGCTTGGTGAATTCTATATCTATGGGTCTGAACAGGAAATAGATTTGGAAAATACCGATTTCATGGTTTTGGACATACCTTTCGGATTGATACCATTGGAAATAGATGAAGTGTATCCGTTAAGTCAAAATGATGCTCCAAAAACCCGTGATGTGGACAGCATTGAATTTTTGGAGGACTTCCTGAATGAATTTGTTGAATACTATGAACAGGTTCTAATCCATTCAAGGGTCATCAAGAACCTGGAAATCGGACTGTATAACAAATCAATATCCTCGGATGAAATCAGGTATAAAAAGGATGATGTTAAGAAGGTAAAGGCGATCGCTGATTACCAGTTTGGTCCTGGAGCGGGCGAAGCTCTGTTTTCAGGCAACATTAACATAGAAAAGAGTAAGAAAACAGGCAAAATCAGACACATCTATGACGGAAAGGTTCTGATTGTAAATATGAGGGCATCTGATTCATACTTGATTCTTTCAAAGGAAGGTGCAAAGAGGCTTCACAATGCAATGCCATACCCTAAAAACAGGGTTGTTGTCAACAAGGATTCAGAACCATTTGCTCTTGACGGAAAAAGTGTATTCTGTAAGTTTGTAGTTGAATGCGATGACGACATACGTTCCAATGATGAGGTTTTGATTGTAAATGAGCAGGACCAGCTTCTGGCCTATGGAAAGGCAATTCTGGGAGCATGTGAAATCAAACAGTTCAAGACAGGACAAGCGATTAAAACCCGTAAGGGAATGGGGAAGTGATTATTATGAGCGATAACGATAAGGTAAACACTGGCCATCATATTGAAGATAAGGAGTTAATTAAAAATGCAAGAAAGCCGGTTGGCGAGCTGGGCCATCAGATTCTTGACAGAATGAACAAGTCCCATGAAAGCATGGCTCAATGGGGAGTGGCCCATTTTGAAATCCAAAAGGACTCAAAAATCCTGGATATCGGTTGTGGTGGTGGAAGAAACATAGAAAGGTTTGCCTCACAGATATCCGATGAGGGAAGAGTCGTTGGAATAGACTACTCTGAAGTTAGCGTTGAAAAATCCATAGAATTAAACAGGGATGCAATAGATGCGGGAATTGTCAACGTATTGCAGGGATCCGTTTCCGACATGCCTTTTTATGATGAGACATTTGATATTGTCACCGGATTTGAAACAATTTACTTCTGGCCGGACTTTATCAATGACCTGAAGGAAGTCAATAGGGTTTTAAAGAAAGGCGGACTGGTATTTTTCTGTAACGAAGCCGTCTACAGGGAAGGTGAAATGGAAAAATATGATGATCTGGTTGAATTGCTGGACATGAAAATATATTCAGAGGATGTTTTAAGGGAATCCCTTGAAAAGACAGGTTTCAAGGATTTCAAGGCCTTTGTCGATGAAGAAAATGATTGGATTTGCATTACTGCAATAAAAATCTAATTTTTTTCTATTTTTTCATGTTTCAACGAAAACTTTATATAACATTAAAACATAAGTTTATTTGTTGTTAGTTTTTATGCGCCGTTAGTCCAGTCTGGTTAAGATACTAGCCTGCCACGTTAGTGACCCGGGTTCAAGTCCCGGACGGCGCACTTTTTACATATGCAGTCGTGGTATAGTCTGGTTATTACTTGGGCCTTCCAAGCCTACAACCCGGGTTCGAATCCCGGCGACTGCATCTCGATTTTTCTATTTTTTTTAAAAAATCTTTTTTTGTTTAAAAATGCTTTATTTTTAGTTACTTATATATAATAATAAGAATAAAATATTAATAATTAAATTGATTTTTAATTTATTTCAATATTATAATTTAAGGTGATTTAATGGTAGGAATAGTAGGATATGGGGCACATGTGCCATCATATAGAATAAAGGTAGAAGAAATCGCTAAAGTATGGGGAGATGACCCTGTTGCTTTATCAAATGGATTGGTCGTTAATGAAAAGTCCGTACCTTCTCCTGATGAAGACACTGCAACTATTGCAGTTACTGCTGCTAGATACGCTCTAGCAAGAGCTCAAATTGATCCGTCAAAAATCGGTGCTGTTTATGTTGGTTCTGAATCACATCCATATGCAGTTAAACCAACTGCTTCCATTGTTGCTGAAGCAGTTTGCGCAACTCCAAAATTAACTGCAGCTGATTTGGAATTTGCCTGTAAGGCAGGAACAGCAGGTATTCAAATGACTATGGGATTAGTTGAATCCGGCATGATTGAATATGGATTGGCTATTGGTGCGGATACCTCACAGGGTGCACCTGGAGATGCTTTGGAATACACTGCATCTGCCGGAGGGGCAGCTTACATCATAGGTAAGGAAAACACATTAGCAGACATCAACCATACATGCAGTTTTACAACAGATACTCCTGACTTCTACAGAAGGGAAGGTCAGCCTTATCCATCTCACGGTGGACGTTTCACAGGTGAACCTGCTTACTTCAAGCATGTTTTAAGCGCAGCAAAAATGCTGTTTGAAGAAACAGATTCAAAACCTGAAGATTACGATTACGCATGTTTCCACCAGCCAAACGGTAAATTCTATTTGAGGGCTGGTAAGAAATTAGGATTCACATCCGAACAAATCAAACAAGGATTATTGACTCCTAACATTGGAAACACTTACTCCGGTGCCGTACCATTGGCATTATCTAACATTTTAGATGTGGCAGAACCTGGAGATAACATTTTCGTTATTTCATATGGTTCCGGTGCTGGAAGTGACGGTTTTACAATAACTGTTAAAGATGAAATTGAAGAAAGAAGAGAATTAGCTCCAAAAACACAAAGTATCATTGATCAAAAAACCTATGTTGATTATGCTGTGTATGCTAAATTCAAAGGTAAAATTAAAATGTAAGGGGGCTTGAATATGAGAGATGTTGCGATTATCGGAGTTTCACAGACAAAATTTGGTGAATTATGGGATTCCTCATTTAGGGATTTAATTGCTGAAGCTGGTTTAAAAGCTATAATAGATGCAGATATTGGTGGTGACGACATTGATGCAATGTATGTTGGAAACATGTCTTCTGGACTATTTGTAGAACAGGAACACATTGCAGCGCTTATTTCCGATCACGTTGGTCTTAATCCAATTCCAACCACAAGAGTAGAAGCTGCTTGTGCATCAGGAGGACTGGCATTAAGGCAAGGTATTATGGCAGTTGCATCAGGTTTCCATGATGTTGTAATTTCTGCAGGTGTTGAAAAGATGACTGATGTAGTGGATGCTACTCCAGCTATTGCCACAGCATCAGATCAGGAATGGGAAGCTCAACAAGGGGCAACTTTCCCATCATTATATGCAATGATTGCAAAAAGACACATGTATGAATATGGAACCACCCGTGAACAACTGGCACAGTTTTCAGTCGTAAACCACAAGAACGCATCCAAAAACCCTAATGCACAGTTCCCATTTGAAGTTACAGTTGATAAGGTAATCAACTCAACAATGGTTGCAGACCCATTAACACTTCTTGACTGTTCCCCTGTAAGTGACGGAGCAGCAGCAATCGTAATGGTGCCTGCAGAGGATGCTAAAAAGTACACTGACACTCCAATTTATGTAAAGGCTTCCGCACAAGCTTCTGGAACATTAACATTACATGACAGAAAAGATATCACTACCATTGAATCTACAAAAGTTGCATCCAGAAAAGCTTATGAAATGGCAGGAGTTACCGTAAAAGACATTGACTTGACTGAAGTTCACGACTGTTTCTCAATCAACGGACTTTTAGCAGTTGAAGATTTAGGATTTGCCGAAAAAGGTAAAGGAGGAATAGCTATCGAAGAAGGACAAACCGAAATTGATGGTGACTTCCCAATCAACACTTCCGGTGGTCTTAAGGCACGTGGACACCCATTAGGTGCTACAGGTATCGCTCAGGCTGCTGAAGTCGTATGGCAACTCAGAGGAGAAGCCGGCAAACGTCAAGTTGACGGTGCAGAAATCGGTATGACCCACAACATCGGTGGTACCGGAGGTACTGCAGCTGTACACATTTTCGGAAGAGATTTATAAATCTCTTTTACTTTTTCTTTTTTTATGATACTCAATACGGGCACAAGGACAGACATTCCAGCTTTTTATTCTAAATGGTTCTTGAACAGGATTGAGGAAGGTTTTGTTCTAAGCAAGAACCCATACAACAATCAAATCTATAAGTATAATTTCAATCCTAAGACTGTTGATGTTATATGTTTCTGTTCTAAAAATCCGAAGCCTCTGGTAAAGAATCTGGATAGGCTTTCCGATTACAGGCAATTCTGGTTTACAACGATAAATCCTTATGATAAAGATGTAGAAGTTAATGTTCCCGATTATAGAAAGGTTATAAAAACATTTAAGGAATTGTCTGAGACTGTAGGAATCAATGCCGTGTCCTGGAGATATGATCCAATCTTCATAACTGAAAAGTACAATCTTGATTTTCACATTGAAAAGTTTGAGGAAATGGCATCTGAACTGCACGAATACACTTCCGACTGTACAATCAGCTTCATTGATCTGTATCAAAAGGTCCTGAGGAATTTTCCAGAAGCCAATGAGGTTACAACTGAGGAACGGTTAATCATTGGGGAGAATTTTGCAAGTATTGCCGATGAGTATGGCATTCAGATGAAAACCTGTGTTGAAGGCACATTGCTTGACCAATTCGGTTTTGACTCAACAGGATGCATGACCCAGCAGGTGCTGGAAAAGGCTATTGGAAATAATCTAAAAGTCCCTAAAGGAAAATACCACAATCGTGAATGCAACTGTTTAATGGGAAGGGATATTGGATTATATAACACTTGCATGCATGGATGCAGATATTGTTACGCCAACAGTAACATGAAGTTGGTCAAAAGGAATCAAAAGTTACATGATCCTAATTCTCCATTGCTGATTGGTGAGGTAAAAGAGGGTGATGTTGTAACGGAAGTCAATGAACCTAGCTATATTGAACCTAAGCAACCAACTTTATTTGATTATTAATTATTAATATTACTGTCAATTTAATCTTAAAAAAACAGTCGGATGAATTAATTGGCAATTATTCCTGTCTGAATGTGGTGAGAAACAATCAACACGATTAAAATAGTTATATTTAGTACAACTAATATTACTATAATGACTTATTTTCTTCTCATGTTTTGTATGATGAACTATTTATATTTTAAAAACTAGATTATGTTCATGAAAAAGTTTTTGAGTGTTGCATTAAAATTCCAATGGAAAACAATATTGATTATTTTCGCGTTAATAATCCTTCAGACATTCTTTCAAATGGAAATAATTGATTTGTTCGGTGTGGCTTTGTCTGGAGTCAAGGAGCAGAACGCCGATTTGCTTTTCAAATCCGGATTATACATGTTAATGTATACAGTCATTTCAATGATTGCCCTTTATGCCGTTTCTTTTCTCACAACAAGAGTGGCTTCAAAAGCAGCATATACTGTTCGTGAGAAAATATTTCATATTCTTATGAACCTGCCTGATGAGGAGATTGCTAAATTTAAAATTTCAGGGTTAATTACAAGGTCAACCAGAGGGATGTCCTCAGAACAGGGATTTATAGTGATGATACTCGAACAGTTAATGCTGATTCCGGTTACATTTATAGCAATTTTATACGAAATAGCATTGATTGACGGAACTTATGCGATATTCTTCTTATCATTTGTTAGCATTCTTTCCCTGATTGTAATTTTGAGAATGAAACAAATTGTAGAAATATTTTTCAGGGCTAAAAAGACATATGGAAAGCTAAACCTGTTGTTCCTATCCAAAATCACTGATATAGCCAACAGGATCCCATTTAAAAAACAGGAGTATGAATCTGAATTTGAAAAGGCATGTGAGAACTCCTATGATAAGAATGTCATATATATTAAAAGTCAATATTACCTCGGACCAATATTAATGTGGGGTTTATATGTTATTGTCTTGATTACATTGGCAATGGTTAATTCCGGATACACCATAGGATTTGAAACAGACAGTGTAATCGATTCATTCATTATTCTAGTATATGTTGCCTACTTCATCACCACCCTTACCAATATTCCAGCATTAATTGACAGATGGCCACGTGCATATGCCACTTCTGTGCGTTTGGAGGAAGTCTTGACTCTGGAAGATAAAACCATAGAATCCAAAAACACAGATGACCATCCAAAAAGAATAGAAATTGTCGAGGAGGATATTACTCAAGAGGATAGGGGTATATGGGCTGAAAGAAAGGCCATCTCCCAAAAATTCACTGAAATATTAAAAGAAGATAAGACCAAAGTAAGAATATCCCTGATTTTACTTACTGTATCCACATTGTGTATGGTTTATGCCCCTAAAGTTGCAGGAAAGACTGTTGATTTATTGGCGTCTAATTGGAATTCAACTAATGACCCTGCCATATACATTAATCTTGCCTTGTTGCTCGTATTATATTCTGTTGGCTATCTCTTCAAATTGCCTCCAAAGAGAATCATGGGAGTTACCGGCGAAAAAGTGGCCTATAATTTAAGAATGAAATTATTTGATAAGCTTGATGCTGTCGGTTCAGGTTTCATTCAGGAAAATTCAAAGGGTCTTGTTCTATCCAGACTAAACAACGATGTGATGAACATCAGGGAGTTTGTTTCATCTAAATTTACTGAAATTTATGCGCAGATTCTATTTATAGTCTTTGTA